>JAUJLY010000189.1 GCA_030447145.1 Thermomicrobiales bacterium | reverse complement strand
CGAGCCACCGGCCCTCCGGGCGGCCGGCGTCGCGACTCTGACGATGGTCGGCGTCTGGTTCGGAAGGAAGCCCGATCCGCTCACGATCCTGGTGCTGACGCTCGGCTCGATGGCACTCGTTCAGCCGCAAATGGTCGAGGGCGTCGGGTTCTGGTTATCCGCCGCAGCGTCCTGGGCGCTGTGTAGCTCTATGACCACGGAAAAGCCGCCTGGGCTGAGGTCTGCTACCAAGGACGTCATCACAGGCGTAATGGCGGCCAATATAGCCACGTTGCCGATCATCATGTGGACATTTGGCGAATGGTCGCCTGTCAGCCCCGTGCGAATCTGCTCATCGGGCCGGTGATGACCACGACGTTTCCTGCAACCTATGTATTAGCGCTTGTGGGCATCATCTCACCCGCCACCGCGTCATGGGTCGGATGGATACCAGCAACCGGTCTTGACATCACGATCTCCCTGACCGGACGGCTCGCTCCGTTGATGCCGTTGATGCAACTTCCTGTTCACGGCCCGTCCATGGCTGTTGTAGTTGCAGTGCAGTGCTTCGCGGCCCTCGCGCTTGTGAGCCGGGACGGTGGGCGATGGATCACGATTTTTGGCCGGCGATTGTCCGCGCAAGCACTCCCAGCGAAGATCATCGTCTCCGGAGCCCTTGTCGGCGGTATGGCGGCGGTGCTCCTGGGTACCCTTGTGCGGTAGGAAGAGTTGACAACCAGTAGCAAAAGCGCGTATCTTCAACCGCGCTGTGCCCCCATAGTCTAGCGGCCCAGGACGTCACCCTTTCAAGGTGAAGATCGCGGGTTCGAATCCCGCTGGGGGTACCGAGAGAGCCGGGGCAGAGATGCCCCGGCTTTTCTGTGACCGCCATATCGAGGATTCCCGGTGGCCGTTGCTGGCTCTGCAGCGAAGAGGTTTTGGTGAACCCTGGCTGCTGGGCCCAGCGCCAATTGCGAGGCGGACGGGCTTACTTCCAAGAGCGGCTTTGAACTTGCGACGTTGGTGGCGTTGAGCCAACTTGCCGAAAGCCCGCAAGGAGGCATCTGTTCATCGCGGATCAGGAATTTTGACCTTCGCAGGTCTTGATTTGCTGTGCGGGTCAGGCGCGACGCCGTCTCAAATCTTGGCACAGGCGGGCTTTTATATGGAGGAGCATTCATGGATATCATTCTTCCGGTTGCAGGTTTTGGAACCCGTCTCAGGCCTCACACATGGAGTAAGCCCAAGCCGCTGGTGAGCGTTGCCGGCAAGGCCATGATGGCGCATGTGCTTGACCGGGTGATGCCGGTGAAACCGGGCAAACTGGTGTTTATTACCGGTTATCTCGGCGAGCAGATTGAGGCATGGGCGCGGGCTCAGTATCATGATGTCGAGCTTGCGTTTGTCGAGCAGCCGGAGATGCTTGGGCAGTCGGACGCGATTTATCGCACACGCGACTTTGTTGACGATGACGCCCTCATGCTTTTCCCTGACGCGCTGTTCGAGGCCGACTTTACCGGCCTGGCTGATCGGGACGCCGACGGAGTCGCGTTCACGAAACACGTAGACGACCCCTCCGCCTACGGTGTGGCCCTCGTTGAGGATGGGCGGGTCACGCAGCTGGTTGAGAAGCCGAGCGAGCCGATTTCGAACGAGGCGGTCATCGGCATTTACTATTTCAGGAAGATGGAGGAGCTCTACTCTGCGATTGAAGAGCAGATGGGTAAGGACATCAAGACGAAGGGCGAGTACTTCATCGCTGATGCCATCCAGATCATGATCGACCGGGGCGCGAAATTCGAAATTGAGCGGATCGATGTCTGGGAGGACTGTGGCAACGTCGAGGCCCTGCTGGATACCAATCGCTATCTCTTGTCGAACGAGCCGCCATCGCCCGCCCAGCGAGCGGGGTCACTGATCCTTCCGCCGTCCTACGTGCATCGCGATGCGCGGCTTGAGGATGCGGTGATCGGTCCCTTCGCAAGCATCGGCGCCGGCACTGTTGTACGCAACTCGGTGGTGCGGGACTCGATCGTTGAGGAAAACTCGGAGATTGTAGACGCAATCCTCCAGAGGTCTGTCGTTGGGTCGAAAACGACGATTCACGGCCGTGCGCGCTCGATTAGCGTCGGGGATAACGGGAAGCTGGCTCTGTGACCGGACCGCCCGCTCCGCACAGCGAGTCCATCAACGCCGCCACGAACACCCCAGAGCGCACGTGGTACGAACTCTCGGTGGATGTGGACGCAGAAGCCGTGGAGGCGGTATCCGAGCTTTTTGGCCGCTATGGTTTCAACGAGGGTGTTGCCATCGAGGAACCCTATATCCAGGATGGTGACGGGGACAACCTAGGAATCGCGCTCGACAAGCCCTTTACAATTCACACCTATGTCCCGGAGGAAGACTTCCGCCCGGAGATCCTCGAGGATCTCCGGCACGCCCTTTACTTTCTCGGGCAGCTGCGCGGCGTGAGCGGTCTTCGCGTTTCGTCGCTTAAAGAGGAGGATTGGGCGAATGCCTGGAAGGATCACTTCCAGGTCCACAAGATAGGTGAACGGGTCGTGATACGCCCGCCCTGGCGCGAATACGAGCCAAGGGGCGATGAAGTGATGATCGTGCTGGATCCGGGCATGGCGTTCGGCACGGGTTTGCACCCGTCTACGAAGCTCTCGATGCTTGGTACCGAACAGGTGGTAAAACCCGGTGACGCCGTGCTGGACGTTGGTACCGGTTCAGGAATCCTCGCAATCGCCGCGATCAAGCTTGGTGCAGCGAAAGCGGATACTGTCGATGTCGAGAGTGTCGCTGTCGCGGCGACGGCCGAGAACGCCGAGCGTAATGGCGTATCAGATAAGGTCGCCGTGGAGCATGGCAGCGTCGGGCGAGGAGAGCCGTTCTTCGGGCAGCAATACGACGTTGTCATGGCCAATATTATCGCCCGGGTCCTGATTGAGCTTTCTGAGGCAATCGTGGGACACACGAAGGTGGACGGGTACATTGTTCTCGCTGGCATCATAGAGAGCCGGGAGCATGAGGTAATCGATGCGTTCTCCCATGTTGGGGCAGACGTCGTGACACGGCGGTTCCAGGAGGATTGGGTCTCCCTCGTGCTCCGTCGCACGAGATGAGGGTGTTGAGCCGGATGGTATAATTTGTCGTTTGGCACGCCAACCCGTGTCCGTTATCCGCGTGCCGCACACGTATTCTTGCGCCTCCGATGAGTAGAAAGCCGTTCCTTCCAATGCCCGTCGTCAGTTCTCTTTCCCACCGGCGCGTCGATCTGGTCCCGAGCGTACCGGGGACCGTCCTCGCTGTCTCCCCTGGTTCCCTGGCGATGGAGCTCGGAATTGAGCCGGGCGACCGTGTGCTCGGCGTGAACGGTAAGCCCCTTGTCGATGCTCTGGAGTTCCAGTTCCAGGCACAGTCGGAGCGTGTCGTTATTGACGTGGACCGGGAGGGATCGATCCTCCGATACGATCTTGAGCTGGAAGGGGACGAGTTCTGGGGCGTGACCTTCGAGGACCCGACTTTTGACGGCGTACGCGTGTGCGAGAATGCGTGTCCTTTCTGCTTCATCAAGCAGATCCCCAAAGGCATGCGGCGGTCGCTCTATGTTATGGATGACGATTTCCGGTATTCGATGCTTTATGGCTCCTTCGTGACCTTAACGAACCTATCGGAAGAGGACTGGCAGCGGATCGAGGAACAGCACATCAGTCCGATGCATGTATCGGTACACGCGACGAATCCCGGTCTCCGGGTTGAACTGGTCGGAAATCCCAAAGCGGGGAAGATCATGGACGATCTTGGGCGCCTTGAGCGTGCGGGAATTGATTTCCACTGTCAGCTTGTGTTGGTTCCTGGCGTTAACGACGGTGCGGAGATGGACCGGAGCTTGCGCGATCTCTCTACGTTCGGTGAGCGCTTGAAGTCCATCGCCGGGGTGCCGGTTGGGTTGAGCAAGCATGGTCAGGAGCGGCAGAGCAAGCAGGTGAGGCTCTCTCGCACGTGTATGCGGCGGTTGCCGGGAGTCAACCCGGAAGCAATCAGGGTTCGTCGCTACGAGCCAGACGAAGCCGCCAGAGTGATCGATCAGGCTGAAGTTTGGCAGGAACGCTTTCGCCACGAACGAGGTGACACCTTCTATCACCTCGGTGATGAGTTCTACCTGATGACCGGCCGCGAAGTCCCCGATGCCGACCACTATGCGGGCTTCCCTCAGGTCGAAGATGGGATCGGAATCACCCGGTTCTTCCTCGAGGAGATGGAGCAGTACCTCCGACGGGCGCGTCCGGGTGTTCTCCGGGGAACGGCGGGGACTATTGCGTGTGGGACGTTGGTCGCTCCCACAATGGCAAAGGCGATGGAGCGATTCAACGCCTACACTGGCTCTCATCTCACAGTGCGGGGGATCGGCAACAACTATCTCGGTACAGAGATCAACGTATCGGGGCTGCTAAGCGGCGCTGACCTGATCGAGCAGCTCAGGGACGAACCAGCGGATGGTCCGGTCTTCGTCACCAGGAAGATGATCTCCGACCGCACGGGAACACTGCTTGACGACACGCGCATAGAGTACGTTGCCTCCCAGCTCGGCCGGGCGGTTCACCCGGCCGAGAAGATGGGGGAGGTTGCCGCCTACCTCCGCAGGCTACGCCCCGTTCTTCAAGTCGCCTGATCTCCACACTTACGTCGCGTGCGACAACACAATGGGAATGGCATAAACGCTATCCCCATTGTGTTGTCGTGATCCCATATGAGCACGCCTAGGCCCGGCGGCGCAGTATCCGAATGGCCATACTCCTCATCGCACCGAGAGCAACTGTCAGCTGCGAGTCGCCAAGTGCGTAGTAGGGCCGGGTGCTCTTGGCCGATGCTGGCGGCTGGTACTTGTGCATACGGACCCACAGCTGGATGATTTCTTTCATCGCGCGGAGGATGACACGTATACTGCCGCCCGTGGCGGAGCCAGCAACGCGGGGGTAATGCGGCACCCCAACTTGCTGAAGGATAGCTCCCTGCCGTCGCAGCTTCGCCTGAATCTCCGCGTTAATGAGAGCGCCCGATGTGGTGAGGCGCAACGATCGAAGTTGCTCTCCCCGAAAGATCTTGAACGCGCAATCCAGGTCCCGAAGATGCACTCGGAACAATATGCGGACCGCAAGATTGAAAATCTCCGCGTTGATATGCCGAACGAGTGGATCGGATCGCTCCATACGGAACCCCGCCACGATGTCGTGCGAGGAGACGAACGGCGCCAGCCGTTGAATGTCCGCGATATCGAACTGGCGATCCGAATCCATGAACATCACGTAATCGTTAAGAGACGCTGAGAACCCTGACTTTAACGCATCGCCATAACCGCGGTTAACCCTGTGGTGAACAGGTCGCACACGTTGGTCCAGTTTGGCCAGCCGATCAATAATCGGGCCCGTAGCGTCTTTGCTGCCGTCGTTGACCGGAATGATCTCAAAGACCTCCGTGTGGAGGGGAAGGATCGCGAGTGCCCGCTGGATGACGATCTCGATGTTCTCGGCCTCATTGTGGGCTGGTAGCACGAGCGAAAGTGAACCCGGTATGCGGATGGGAGGGAGCGAAGGGTCATGTGCCACTGTCACATTGGAGGACGGTTGCACGAGAAGGTTGCCTTCCCGAAGAGCAGAAACGAGGATGCACCGTATGGCCTCCATGCGGTGGAGAAAGAGCATTGGTAGTGTCTCAAACTTTCACTAGATGAGGACCCTGAAACGGACCCGGCCAAATTGTACGATGTCTCCCTCTGTCAGCCGAGAGCGATGACGTACCGGCTGGTTATTCAGGAAGGTTCCGTTCGTGCTATTCAAATCCTGTAGCCACCAGCTGCCTTGTTCGTACATTAACTCGGCATGAGACCCAGACACGAAGCTGTCGTCGATTTCAAGTGTGTTCCCGCTGTGCCGGCCCACAGTGGTGTAATGGTCCAATGGAAAGGTGCTCCCGCACGCATACGAGGACTCGGCGGGCTCAAGAAGTTCCAGCGCGCTTGAAGGGTCCGGCACTGAGGGATCCGTACGGCCCTCGACGGCCGCCGCCGTCCCAATCGTCACGAGCTCGCGTATGGTGACGCGCGCGACTTGATAGAGAAAGAAATACACCAGAAAGATGAACGCGATCCTCAGGGCGAGGATGAACCAGTCGAATGTTTGAAACGAGTCAGGCAACTGCAGGTCCGGCATACTTCGTTAC
>JAUJLY010000188.1 GCA_030447145.1 Thermomicrobiales bacterium | reverse complement strand
CAACATCATCGTCAAGCTGCTGGGTCCGTCAAACTCTTCAGACCTGATGGAACACTGGGATCAGTGGCTCGCTACCCAGGTCCAAATCTTCGCACCCCCACTTATCGGATACGAGAGATAACAAATGCCCTCTACCAGATGGTTCGCCACGCAGTGATCGACAAGCATGTCGCTGAAAAAGCACTGCGAGCAATGACGGCACTGCCGATCACCATCCATGAGGAGGATTTGTTTCACCGAAGGGCACTGGATGCAGCAGTCCGGCTGAACGTCAAGTCTGCCTATGACGCACACTATCTCGCGCTTGTCGAGTATCTGGAGTGTGATCTATGGACCGCCGATAAGAGACTGTATAACTTCCGCCCACAGACGCATGCCGTGGGTACGTCTGGTTGATACCTGAATGCAGAGCGGCCGGAGCAAAATGCTCCGGCCGCTCTCGATAGTCCTGGTTTCCGGGTGCCGGCTAGTCGGCCGCACCTTCCGTGAAGTCTTCCTCCGCCATTGCCCGAAGCTCCCGCACCGCCTTCGGAACTACCTGCCGGAACTGCCCGACGACGGTGCTCCACCGGTCCAGCAGATCGCTCGCATAGGCACTTCCCGTGACCTCAACGTGGCGTTCGATCAGCTGATGGACGAGGCGGGCGCTCGCCTCATCTATCGGCTCGAGTTCGACGGACTCGGCATTGATGCGGCCGTCGAGTGTTCCGGCTGGATCGTAGACCCATGCCTCACCGTTGGACATACCGGCGCCGAAGTTGCGACCGATTGGCCCAAGTACTACCGCCTGGCCGCCCGTCATGTACTCACAACCATGGTCTCCGACCCCCTCGACGACGGCGGTCGCACCGCTGTTGCGGACCATGAACCGCTCGCCCACTGTGCCAGCAATGAAGGCTTGGCCCCCAGTTGCCCCGTAGAGAATTGTATTCCCGGCAATCGTCTGCGGAGTAGAGAACGCCGCGTCCCTCCGGGGGAAGATGGCGATCTCGCCACCGTTCATCCCCTTGCCAACATAGTCATTGGCCTCGCCTTCCAGCGACAGCGCCATACCGGGCACGGCAAAGGCTCCAAAGCTCTGCCCGGCGCTGCCGGTGAACCGGAGCGTGATTCGGTCCAGCGATACCGGCATCGTGTCCCGCAGGGCAGTCAACCGGCCCGCGATACGAGTGCCGGTCGTGCGGTCTGAGGTTCGTACGGGAGTAGCAATCTCAATGGTAGCGCCTTGGGTAAGTTGGGGCTCGATCTCTTCCCATAGACGATCATCCAGTACCTTGGCTGAACGATCGACCTCGAAGGACTTGCGTCGGAGATCCGCCGCGGCTGGTGTTGGAAGAAGCGTGCTTACATCCAGTAAACCGGCACGTCCCTCGACTTGCTTTGGGGAGAGTAGATCGGTGCGTCCGATCAATTCCTCGATGGACCGTGCTCCGAGGCTGGCGAGCACCTCGCGGATAGCCTGCGTCAGCTGGTCGAAGTACCCGATGACCATCTCCGGCGTACCAGCGAACTTCGCCCGCAGGTCCTCTCGCTGGGTTGCGATACCGGTTGGGCAGGTGTTGAGATGGCACTGCCGGGCCATGTCACATCCCATCGCGACCAGGACGGATGTGCCGAATCCGAACTCATCGGCCCCAAGCATCGCAGCAACCAGGATGTCCTCCGGCGTCTTCAGTCCGCCATCCGTCCGGAGCCGCACGCGCGGCCGCAGCCCGTTCATGATCAGCGTCTGCTGCACCTCTGAGAGCCCAAGCTCCCACGGCACGCCGGCATGCTTGATCGAGGCTAACGGGGCCGCGCCGGTGCCCCCGGAGTGGCCACTGATGAGGATGTAATCGGCCTGGGCCTTGGCGACACCGGCAGCCACCGTGCCGACACCCGCCTCCGCAACGAGCTTCACGCCGATCTTTGCCCGCGGGTTCACCTGCCGCAGATCGAAGATGAGCTGCGCAAGATCCTCGATGCTGTAGATATCGTGATGAGGTGGAGGTGAGATCAGCGGGAGCCCTTCGACGGCATGCCGCATCCTGGCGACGAACGCAGTGACCTTGAAGCCAGGCAACTGGCCACCCTCACCGGGCTTGGCACCCTGGGCAATCTTGATCTCAAGCTCTTCGGCCTTGCTCAGGTACCGTGTCGTGACGCCGAAGCGGCCCGATGCTACCTGCTTCACCTTGTTGTGGGGGATATCGGACCCGGTTGTGTCGTACCATGCCGGATCCTCGCCACCCTCCCCCGAATTGGATCGTGCGCCAATCCGGTTCATTGCCACCGCCAACGTGGCGTGGGCCTCCGGGCTCAGCGAACCGAGCGACATGGCCGTGACGACGAAGCGACGCGTGATCTCGGCAGCGCTTTCCACCTCTTCGACCGGAACAGGGTCACCTACGGGCTTGAGTTCGAGCAAATCACGGATCGTCGTAATCGGCTGCTGCCGAACCAGGGCGCGGTACTCCTCGTAGGCACTCTTGTCGTTGTCCTGCGACGCCTTCTGGATCACCGTTACGATCGTTGGCGCAAAGGCATGCGACTCGCCGTCCTTCTTGAACTTGACCAGGCCATGATCTGGAAGGCGCGGCGCAAGTGTCTGATAGGCATCACCGTGCCGCTTCCGGATGTCCTCCTCGATCTCGGCAAACCCGATACCGCCGAGACGTGACGGAGTGCCAGGGAAGCAGCGGCTCACGAGGTACGACCCGAGCCCAAGGACCTCGAAGATCTGGGCGCCCCGATACCCGCTCGCCGTCGAGATGCCCATCTTCGACATGACTTTCAGGAAGCCATATTCGAGCGACGCGATATACCCCTGTCGCAGGGTCAGCGGTCGCGTCGTTTCGTATCCACGCGTTCCCGAGAGCGCAGATGTTGCCTCCAGCGCCATCCAGGGATGGACCGCGGCCGCTCCGTATCCGATGAGCACTGCGAGCTGGTGAACGTCCCAGACCTCCCCCGTCTCGCAGATGAGATCTGCACGCATCCGGAGCCCAACACTGATAAGGTGGTGGTGAATTGCCCCCACGACCATCGCCATCGGCACCGGTGCATGGCCGGCATCCACCGCGCCGTCGCTCAGCACCAGGATTCCCGCACCATCGCGCACGGCTCGCTCTGCCTCTGCGACGATGCGGTCCAGCGCTCGTTCCAGGGCACCATCCGGCGCATCGAGATCGAAGACTGTGCTGATCCGGGCGACATTGATCCGGTCGAGCGTGATTATCGCATCCAATTCACTGGCGGTTAGCACCAAGCTGCGCAGATGGACCAGCCGGGCGTGGTCCGGTGTTTTCTCAAGCAGATTTCCCCGTGGGCCAAGCCAGGTGTCGAGTGCCATCACCGAGCGCTCACGGAGGGAGTCGATCGGCGGGTTGGTCACCTGGGCAAACCGTTGCCGGAAATAAGCTGTCAGGGGCCGCGGCACCTCAGAGAGCACCGCGAGCGGCGCATCGTCACCCATCGACCAGGTCGGCTCCTTACGCTCGCCAGCCATCGGCATCACGATGAGGCGAATGTCCTCAGCCGTGTAACCGAAGGCTCGCTGCTTCGCGACCTGCTGCGGATTAGCCTTCGTCATTGCCGTGCGCGTCTTCGCATCGGCCACCGGCGGGACCGGCAGTGGCTCGTCAAGCTCCGGAGCAACATCCAGCGGGATCCGTCCCTCACGCAGCCATTCCGCATACGGCGCATTCGAGGCGACCGCCTGCTTCAGTTCCCTGTTGCGGAGCACCACACCGGCATCGGTGTCGACGAGGATCATCTGGCCCGGGCCAAGCCGCCCTTTCTCAACGATCCTGGACTGGTCAATCTCGACAGTGCCAGCCTCGGATCCGGCGATAAACCATCCGTCTTCGGTGATCGCGTAGCGCAACGGACGGAGCCCATTGCGATCGAGGGTCGCGCCGGCCAGCACACCATCGCTGAAGCCGAGCGCGGCGGGACCGTCCCATTGCTCCTGGAGACCCGCATGGAAGTCGTAGAAGGCCCGCCGATCGGCGTCCATCTCCATCAACTGTTCCCATGGCTCCGGGATCGTCATCATCAGCGAGTGTGGGAGGGAGCGGCCACTGTGGCGAAGCAGCTCGAGCGCGGTATCCAGGCTGAGCGAATCACTGCCGGTCATCGCGACGGCAGGCTCAAGTTCCGCACCGGTGGTCCCGTCGCTCATCACGAGGTCCGCCGTGCGCGCCCGCATCCACGTCCGGTTGCCCTGAACCGTGTTGATCTCGCCATTATGGGCGATAAGCCTGAACGGTTGGGCAAGGCCCCAGGTGGGTTGGGTATTGGTGGAGTAGCGCTGGTGAAATAGGGCAATCGCCGATACCATCCGGGGATCCGCCAGATCAGGATAGAACCGGGCCAGGTCCTCCGGCAAGCAGAACCCCTTGTAGATGATCGTCCGGGCAGAACATGATGCAGCAAAAAAGTCGGCGTCCGTCATCCCCAAGGCAGCAACCCGGCGCTCCATCGTTCGCCGCAACAGCATCAGATCCCGCTCGAATGAGCCCAGATCGACCCCCTCCGGGCGCCGGACAAGGAACTGTGCGACATGTGGTCGGGTTGTGGCGGCCGTCTCACTCAGCATATCGACCTGAACAGGCACATCCCGGCGGGCGAGCAGATCAAGCCCGCGCTCGGCGACCGCACTCGTCACCGCATCGAAAGCGGAGGCGCGCAGGGAGAGGTCCAGCGGCAGGAAGAGCATCGCCACACCATACTCGCCCGCCTTGAGATCCGATGCACCAACCTCGATGAGCGTCTCCTCAAACAGCGCATGCGGGATCTGCAGCAGGATACCCGCGCCATCGCCCGTACGGGCGTCCGCGCCAACCCCACCGCGATGCGTCAGGTTCACAAGTCCGGCGAGCGCCTTTTCGACAATTGAGCGCGACGGACGCCCCTTGATGTCCACGACAAGTCCGACCCCGCAGGAGTCGTGCTCATAGGCCGCATCATAGAGTGGCGCTTGCGACATCTGCTGGTGACCAGTCCGTTGCGATGATTCCATAGAACACTCCCTGTTGCCGCTGGCCCAAGGGACAGAACGGCGAACGACGTTTGTTGAGGCAATGGTCCTTGCGCCTAAATCTTGAAATCAGACACGAACCCAAGCGCATATTGATTCAGTTATTGTCATGACCATCAGCCTTCAGTGGTTGGTACGCGACCACATCGTTCGCTATTCCACTGCATCGTGGGACTCTTTAGTCTATCTTTCATCCAAATCGGGTCACAGGTACACAACGCCAAGAAGACGGAGGGAGGCGTTTGGATTTTGCGCACAAAGTGCGTCCGCAGGCCTATACTGGCGCGTAAATGGCACCTGCATGGCACGTGAGCATGGAGTTACAGCAAGGTGCGACCAGTACGGCCACGGCGAGTCATGGTGATGAGCTGCCCTTTTGTGCAGGCGCACAGCCGATGCTTTCCAGTTATCAGAGGATCCTCTTGATGGCAACACATCTCGACATGGAGCTCGATTCCCTGACGCCCGCTCACGAAGATATCCGGGGTGCTATGGACGCACTGGGCGAGCAGAGCGTCATGCTGGTCAATCTGCAGTTCAGCGATATCGCCGGCGGCATCCGGACGGTCACCATCCCGGCAGCACTCCTCCCCAAGGTCTTCGAACGCGGTTATCGCTTTGACGGCGCCGCGATGGCGGGCGGCAAACGGCAGGTGGAGATCGATCTCTTCCTCATGCCGGACCCAACGACGTTGACAATCTTCCCGCCAACTAACGACAGCCCGCGCCGCGCACAGATTTTCTGCTGGGTCACCCGGCGCAACGGGCAGCCTTTCGCCGGAGATCCTCGCTCTTCCCTGCAGCGACAGCTCCAGGCAGCGTCCCAGCTGGGCCTGGATTACCGGGTAGGCGTCGAGCTCGAGTTCTACCTCTACAAGGGAGATGACCTGGCGCACGCCACTCTCCTTCCGGGAGCAACCAGTACGGGGTACTTCGGGGACGGAGAGGATACGAGCGCCGAAGCGCGCGATGCGATCGTTGCCACGCTGCAGGAGCTCGGCGTTGGAGTCCATGGATCGCATCACGAAACAGGACCGGGCCAACAGGAACTCGATCTCCGCCACAGCGGAAGTGTCCGCGTCGCCGACCAGATCATCACCACCCGGCAAATCATCCGGCAGGTCGCGAGTCGACATGGTATGCGTGCAACCTTTATGGCCAAGCCTTTCGCCGATGCACCGGGATC
>JAUJLY010000187.1 GCA_030447145.1 Thermomicrobiales bacterium | reverse complement strand
CCGCCCGCGAACCCCGCCGCCATCTACCTCGCGCTCGACACGGGGTACTGCGAGGAAGCCGCGCTCGATGTTCTAGTCTTCACCCCGGCGGACCCGACCAGGGTGCTGCTTAGGGTCGGTGCCGGTCGCGAGACGATGGTCATCTGATATAAAATGTATGAGTTGAAGGCCCGGTCACATGGTGTTCCGGTCGTCTCAGTCGCGGCGCTGGTGCAGCACCCCCTCAACTCGCTGATGGTGCTGGAGGCATTGGGCATTCAGTCGCCAGTCGATCTGAAGGGCAAGACCATCGCGATGGCCGGGCTTCCGAGCGACGAGGCCTATATCGAGACCATTCTCCAGAGCGCGGGCCTTTCAATTGACGATGTCGAGGTCGTCAACGTCGGCTACGACCTCATGCCTGCCGTGCTCTCCGGACGCGCGGATGCCGTGATTGGCGTCTACTGGACCCACGAGACGATCCTCGCCGAGCAGGAGGGTCAACCGGTGCGCTACTTCCGCATCGAGGAATACGGCGTGCCGGACTACTACGAACTTGTGCTGGTCACTGGCGAGCAGACAATCGCCGAACAGGAGGATGTCGTCCGCTCCATGCTCGGTGCTCTGCGTAAGGGGTACAACGCCGCGATGCGTGACCCCGAGGAGGCGTTGCAGCTGTTGTTGGCGGCAAGCCCGGATCTCGATGACGAAGTCGAGCGCGAGGGACTCGAGTTGCTCATACCTCTCTGGACCGACAACGGCAACGTGGCCTTTGGCACGCAAACTGCCGAACGATGGGAGAACTACGCGTCCTGGGCGGTGGGCCAGGGATTCCTCGCCGAAGACGTGGAGCCGCAGGAAGCCTTCCGGAACGATCTCTTCCCGCCAGACGACAGCGCGACACCGGAGGCTTCTCCGGTGTCCTAGAACACGAGCAGCAAGATGAGCGACACGACCACGAAGCAGGCCGATGCCTCCACCATCACCCGATTCCTGCGCGACCTGCGACAGGTACGACGGTTCCGGCCGGATGCAGTGCCGACCGAGGTGGAACGGGACATCCTTGAGGTGGCCCGCTGGACCGGGAGTGCCAAGAACGTCCAACCGTGGAGCTTCATCGTCATCCGCAATCCCGAGACACTGCAGAAACTGAGCAAGCTTGGCAACTACACCGCCTTCGTCGCCGCTGCACCGATGGCGATCGCGGTGGTGCTGGACGGGACCAACCCGCGCACGGAATGGTTCGATGAGGGCCGCGTCGAGGAGCGCATGATGCTGGCGGCGAAAGCGCACGGCCTTGGCTCCGGCACGGCCCGGTATGCCGAGGGCGCGATCAACGAGCTGCTGGGTGTCCCCGCGCCGCACGTCGTGCGATCGGTCGTCGGCTTCGGCTATCCCGACGAGGGATCATCGGGCGTGCGCGGCGTCCAGGGAGGCCGCAAGCCGCTCGACGACATCGTTCATCAGGAGCGCTTCGGGAGCGCCCAATGATCCCTGCCCCTACTCCCGGCATCACCTAATTAATGAGAGATCGCCATGATCTCTTCTAGTTCCCGCTGGGCATCTTGGAGGCGTTCTGCACCGCGTACATCAACGTCCTGCGCCCGATACGCCGCAGAGAAACAGTTTTTTACTAAACGATAGGCTCCAAGCTTGACAGACTATGCTTCCTGTTATATAGTTACTAACACAACGTAACGGGGATGCACTGCGGAAGGTCCGCGGATGTCACCCCCGGTTCCACCGGACTATCACCGGGACCATATCTACAGGAGAACGCTTCGATGACCGATACCATGACCACAACCAGCACCTGGGCGATCGATGCTTCCCACTCCAGCGTCGAGTTTGCCGTCAAGCACATGATGTTCTCGACGGTCAAGGGCAGCTTCACTGAGTTCAGCGGCCAGATCGTCCTCGACGAGCAGAACATCGAGAACTCCACCGTCACCGTCGACATTGACCCCCGCTCGGTCAACACCCGCGACGAGAAGCGCGACGAGCATCTCCGCGGTGCCGACTTCTTCGGCATCGAGCAGAACCCGACGATGACATTCGTCTCCACCAAGATCGAGGCGGATGGTGACGACCTGAAGATCACCGGCGACCTGACGATGAACGGTGTGACCCGGGAAGTGGTTCTCGACGCTGAACTCAACGGTCGTGGCATGTCCCCGTTCGGTATGGAAGTGATCGGCTACACCGCGAAGACGAAGATCAACCGCCGCGACTTCGACATGACCTGGAACGCCGCGTTGGAAGTTGGCGGCATGTTAGTCAGCGAGGATGTCAAGATCACGCTCGACATCGAGGCGGTTCCAGCACAAGCCTAAAGCTCCTGACGTCCCGGACCTCTTGCTCCGGGAGCGACCAGACCAGGCAGGGGATGTAAATCCCCTGCCTGGTCTTTTGCGTGCTGGACGCAGCGAACGGTCTGCGGGAGCTGCGATCCGCGACAGGGTGGAAATGCTATTCCTCCGCACAGAGACGTGATGGCGTGAGCATGTGCCGTTTCTAGCCGTGATGTCGACCAGAAGCGCCGAAGGTGCAGATACCTGCCGGGTACGAAAAACGAAACCGCTCCCCTGTCCCACGCGTATATATCTTCGGGCTGAAGAAACAGTGCCTCGCATGCTAGCATGTACGTACGTCTGCCACAGTTCCGAGCCGCTGGCAGTCATCCTCCCCCTTGTTTCTTGAAGAAGGACGCCTTGCGTGGCATACCGCACCGATTACCACTCTCCCTATGCCGCCCCCTATCGTGCGCCCCGGTGGCCGTGGGTCTTTGCATCCATCTTGCTCCTGGCCGTGATCGCGGCCTCCACGATCCTCGTTGCCGGCCAGTCCGGACCCGATGATGACCTGGATGACCTGCGTCTCGCTGCCGCCCAGCAGTCGTCGGCAACCGAAACCTCGGCGCCGACACCAACCTACACGCCGGTTCCAACCGCGACTTCGGTCGATCTGGGCGCGCCCACCCGCGTGGCCGAGAACTGGGTTGCCTTCTGGGAGACCGGGGACTATGCGTCGATGTACGCGATGACCTCGGAGGGGACCAGGCAGGCCATGACCGAAGATGAGTTCGTGGCCCGCTACACCGACATCCAGGAGGAGGCCGGCCTCACCAAGATCGTGGCCGATGTCGCCGGTGAGGCCGGGCTTGATGGCTCGGTACCGTTCAGCGTCACCTTTAGCTCCAGCCTCGTCGGAGAGATCACCGAGAAAAATGCCCTCCACCTCGGACGCGAGGGGGACGCATGGAAGGTGCTGTGGACGCCGGGCACGATCTTCAAAGATCTCGGCACCTCGGGATGCATTGATTTCGTTGGAGAGATCACCAATCGCGGCCGGATCCTTGACCGCAACAGCAAGGTCCTGGCGGAAGATGCCGAGGTCGCGCGGATCAGCGTCGTCCCCGGCATGGTCGAGGACGCGGCGACCACCTACGCCGAGCTGAGTGCCACCATCGAGATGCCGGTACAGGAGATCCAGGAGCGCGTCGATGCTGCGGGCGCCCCGAACTGGAGCGTGCCGCTGAAGGATTTCCCTGTCAGCCGCTCGACCGAGCTCCTGAACTCCCTCCAGGCCTATGCCGGCGTGCAGGTGCAGCGGGCCACGGTGCGGTCGTACCCTCACGGCAGTGTCACGGCGCATCTCACCGGGTGGGTCAGCATCTCCACGCAGGAAGATATCCAGAACGACGAGACTGGCCTCATACAGCCGGACCAGATGCTCGGGCGAGCTGGCCTCGAGCTGGGTGCCAACGAGATCCTGACTGGCAAGACCGGCGGTGATCTGTTGATCGTCGAGTGCGAGACACGGGCCGAGCGATCGGTGCTTGCCTCCTCCGAGGGAGTCCCGGCAAAGGACATCATCCTCACCGTGGATGTCGATTTCCAGATCGAGGTCGACAGGGCGCTGACGGCGCTTGAAGCGCCGGACCCGGACAAGCCGGACGCCAGGATCGGCCAGCGTTCCGCGGCGATCGTGATCGATCCGCAAACAGGCGGCGTCCTGGCGATGGTCAGCCATCCCACCTTCGATCCCAACGGCTTCGTCACCGGGAACTTCTCGGAGCAGGATCTCAAGGTGATGGAGGATGGGCTGCTCCGGGCGCAGACCAACCGCGTGACGCTGGAGGCCTATCCGACAGGCTCGATCTTCAAGTCCATCACCACCGCGGCGGCGCTGAAGGACCTGGGCTACACCGGTGACACCCCGATCAACTGCCCTGCCTCCTTCTCCATCGGGTCGCAGAGCTGGAACGACTGGGTCGTCGAGAACGGCCTCAGTGCCCAGGGCGAGCTGAACCTGCATAGCGGCCTCGTCCGCTCCTGCAACACCGTCTTCTATCAGATCGGGGCCGCGCTCGATGAGCAGGATGAGAACTTGCTGCCGAATATGGCGAAGGCCTTTGGCCTCGGCGCCGATACCGGCATCCCCTACTTCCCGGAAGTCTCCGGCACGATCCCGGATCCGCAGTGGAAGCTCGAGGTTGTCGGCGATGGCTGGGCGCGCGGCGACGCCGTGAATCTCTCCATCGGGCAGGGCTACTCGCTCGCGACCCCGCTCCAGATGGCGAACGCCTACGCCGCGATCGCCAACGGCAGCACGCTCCTGCGGCCCTATGTTGTCGACAAGACACTGGTAGCCGGCCAGGAGCCGGAGCAGATCGGTGAGCGCGTCGAGATCGCGAAGCTGCCGCTCACGCCGGACCAGATCGCGATGCTGCAATCTGCCCTGCGGGACCAGACGAGTAACCAGTTTGGCGTCGGCTCGGCGAAGGTCTTCGGCGATTTCGGCTGGCCGATCTCCGGCAAGACCGGAACGGCCCAGAACCAGCTCGATGGGACCGACCGTCCGCATTCCTGGTTCGCCGCCTACGGACCAGCGGGTAGCACCGCCACCATCGCCTCGGTGGTGATGGTCGAGAACGTCGGCGAGGGCGTCTCCTACGCCGCACCCGCCACCCGGTCCATTTATGAGGCCTACATCCGCCTCCAGGGCGCGGCCCCGGCACCGTAAGATTCACAAGCGAACACGGAAGAGGGCGGTCTCCGAACCACCCTTTTCTCATGCCCATAGCTTCATCGACGTGAGGTTCCGTGTAAGACGGGAGCCACATGCGACTGCAGGGTCGCCATGTGTACTGAAGTGTAGGGACCGAGATATGTACTCTCAAACACACTAGGGGATAAGTTATAGGCTGCGATTCTGTGCACCCCTCAGCCAAGCGTCGCTTACGCTGCTGTCCGCAAGTTGCACATACTCCTGTACAGAAGTCACAAATCAGGTCAGACTGTTTGTCAATCACACACGACCACGGGATTACACAGTCTTGTATGACGTGGCGAGAGTACGCAGTACTCAGATTCCTCCGTGCAAGGTAAGTCATATGCAGATGTACTTTCATCATGTTGGACAACAGGGTGCTGCTGCCGATTTTCCAAAGACTGTTTATACCGACGTAGCCCTGGAACGAATCGAAGCCACATTGTCGCCTGACAATCCGATACGAGGATTGCTTCGTGGACGATTTCCCAAGGGGAGTTGTAACGTCTGGGGAGTCCCCAGCGGTGCCCAGTCCGTAATCCGAACTCTCAATACGGGTGACACGGTTCTATTAGTCGAAAGTACTGCTGGTCAAGGTTCGGTTCCGGCACTATGTCCTAACGTCCTCTACCACAATCATGCCAATCACGATCTGTCGCAGGAACTATGGGGCAACGCACGCTTCCCCTACATGTTCTTCTTCGACACCGAGTCGATTGAGATGACCTGGGAAGAAATGTGTCTGGATCTTGGCTATACGTTGGGATGGCAACCTCGGTACTTCGTTAGGATTACACCTGATCGCATGGAACCTTATGGAGGAGCAGAGGGATACCTGCGGCGAGTCAGAGAATTGCATGGCCGTGTGGTGATTTCATTCTCGCCACCTACTAGTATCGAGCTAGCACAGCTGAACGAGGATAGTGGTCTGGGCCCGGAGACGATCTCGAGCGAACTGCGCTCGATCGCCGATAAGGTTAATGAGACACCTCATCTCACTGAGGGTCTTGAACTCCAGACGTACACCAACCAATCGCATCCTCGAAGCGCAGCCTTTCGATTAGCTGTCTTGCGCCTCTACGATTCCAAATGTGCCGTCTGTGGAAGCGATCTGCGCTCTCCAACCGGAACACCGGAAGTACAGGCTGCCCATATCTATCCCACAAGACTTGATGGG
>JAUJLY010000186.1:2297-6221 GCA_030447145.1 Thermomicrobiales bacterium | reverse complement strand
CGATGGCGACCCTGGCATTCGGGACGCCATGGGCAAGCAGGTCAATGCCTCGGGAGCCCTCGGGGGCCGGTGTCTCGGGTGATACCTCTGCTACCGCTTCGGGGGCAGGGGCGTCCTTGACGGCAGTGATCTCGATCGTCTCCCGGGCGGGTTCTTCGGCTGGGGGGGCAATGCTCGGGGTTGTCGCCGGTTCGTTATCGGCGGGGGTGGATGCCACCTCATCGGTCTCACTGGATTCGGGAGATGGTTCGGGAATGGCGGAGCCAGTTGAGATGCTGGTGGGAGCGGGGACATCGCCCGCGCCAGTTTCCGTATCAGTGACTTCGCCCAGTTCCTCGAGCACGCTTTCGAACCGCGTCACCATCGTGTCGATGAGTGGTTGCATCGTCGAGACCTCGTTAAGGGCCTGTTCGATAAGCGCACGATAGCGATCCTGTTCAGCCTGGCGGGTGGCCGCAAACGCAGCACGTTCCATTGCCGACTGCGCCGCAAGTGCCTGCGCCTGTTCACGAAGGGCCACCGTCTCCACCATAAGCTCGCCCGACCGACGGATGTTTTCCCCGATAATCCGGTCGAACGATTCGTAAAACGCCAGCCGTTGCCTCGCGCGATCGAGGAGCTCTCGCAGTACCTGGGGATCGGTCGAATCGGTCGCAAGATCTGCGGCACCGGCTCCGCCAGGCGGCGTGGGGATTCCCGTCGTTGGTGGGATTATGGGCTGATCGGACGAAGGCATCTGGGCTCCGAACATATGACGCGGCGTCTAACCTCTACTAGAGGGCAGTGTAGCAAACGAACGGCCGGTGCCTTTTGAGGTGGACACCGGGGTATACAATTCAACGCAGAGAACGCGGACTGTCGTGGACTGTCGTGGACGGGATTGCACCCAGATCGTGAGCCCGCCCGCACTGAGGGCAGACCGGGGCAGAGCGTCCTTACCCCCGTACCAGACGTCCATTTGTCCGCCTCAGTGGCCAGCGTTGTCAAACAATATCCCCAGGCCGGAACCTCCTGGTGCGTGTGCACAGGGTGCACGTGTTTTTCACTCTGGAAAGTCGAGCAAGAGTAACCATGCCGTCGCGAAAATCCGCCGACGATCAGGCCCAGGTTAACGAACCAAACGAGCCTCTGGATCACAAAGACCAACCGGCCGCCGATGCACCGGCGCCGAAGCGCTCCCGAGCGCGAACGGTCACGGACGTCACAGAGGAGCTGGCGGCTGCGATCACTGCAGAGAAGGCACGTCCGCGAGAAGACTCCTTGGATGACGAGGTGCCTGCCAAGTCGAAGTGCACCCGCAGCCGCCGGAAGAAAGTTTCCAGTGATCCCGATCAGTTACTTCTTCCGGTGATCATCACCGAGGAGACGTTGTTGCTGCCGCACATGTCGATCCCGTTCCCGCTCGTCGACGAGGACACAACGATGGCCGTCGAGCGGGCCATGCGCATGGACCCGCGACATGTCCTGTTGCTGACAGAGCGACGGATCCCCCGGAAACCTGACGATGGCGAACTGCAGGTCGATGCCGCGACTCGTGACCTGATCGACATCATGACGGACATGATCGCCCAGGGTGACGACGAGGGCGCACGCAGGCTCGCCGATGAGCAGGGTGATATCGACATCGAGGCGGGTCTTGCCGGGATGCCGGACGACGCCGATTACGAGCTCTGTGAATGGGGAGTAATTGCCGAGGTCGGACAGTACATCACCCGTCCAGGCGGCCAGAACCATGTGATCCTCAACGGCCTCGCGCGGGGACGGGTGGAGGACATCATCCAGGACCAGCCCTTTGTCGCGGCCAAGGTTCGTCGTGTGCACGAGGTGGTTCATCCGTCAGCCGAAACTGAAGCGGCGATGGGGGCGATGCTCGATCAGGTCGAGAGCTACATCGCGATGCTGCCGAATGTCCCCGAGGAAGTGCTGGAGATGGTGAAGAGTGTCGATGAGCCAGGCTGGCTTGCCGATCTGATTGCCTTCTCGCCGGAGTTCTCCTCGGATCAGCGGCAGGAGATGGTGGAGACGATCGATCCCCTCGAGCGCTTGCGCAAGATCAGTGTGCTTGTCCAGAAGCGGCTCAATGTGCTCAACCTGCGGCAAGAGATACAGTCCGAAGCGCAGGCTGGGATGGACAAGCAGCAGCGCGAGTACTTCCTGCGGGAGCAGCTCCGGGCGATCCAGAAGGAGCTGGGTGATGGCTCTTCGGAAGAGGCCCTGGCGAACGAGAGTCGCGAGAAGATCGAGGCCGCCGGGATGCCGGACGATGTCAAGCAGAAGGCGCTTATCCAGGTCGAGCGCCTGGAGCAGCAGCATCCCTTCTCGCCGGAGATCGGGGTCATCCGCACCTACCTGGAGTGGCTGACGGACCTGCCATGGTCCCACGTGACGGAGGATCGCCTTGACCTCGAAGAGGCGGCGAACATTCTCGACGAGGACCACTACGGGCTGGAGAAGGTAAAAGATCGCATCGTCGAGTTCATCGCGGTTCGCAAGCTCGCGGGCGACAAGCTGCGGGCGCCGATCCTCTGCTTCGTCGGCCCTCCGGGCGTCGGCAAGACCAGTCTCGGCAAGTCCATAGCGCGCGCCATCGGGCGAGAATACGTCCGCATGTCGCTTGGAGGGGTTCGGGACGAGGCCGAGATCCGTGGGCACCGGCGCACCTATGTCGGGGCCATGCCGGGTCGAGTGATCAAGGCGCTCAAGGATGCCGGCACCAAGAACCCCGTGCTTGTGCTGGACGAGGTCGACAAGCTGGGATCAGACACCTTCCGTGGTGACCCCTCGTCGGCGCTGTTGGAAGTGCTGGATCCGGAACAGAACACATCGTTCTCGGATCACTATCTGGAGGTACCGTTCGATCTCTCTAAGGTGATCTTCATCACGACGGCGAATATGCTCGATCCGATCCCGCCAGCACTACGAGACCGCATGGAGATCATCGAGGTTTCGGGTTACACCGAGCTTGAGAAGTTGGAGATCGCGCGGAACTTCCTCCTGTCCAAGTCGCTGGAGTCGCACGGTCTCACCGACGAGCAACTGATCGTCAAAGATGGCGCATTGAAGCAGGTCATCCGCGAGTACACGGAGGAGTCAGGCGTCCGAAACCTCGAGCGGGAGATCGGAACACTCTGCCGTAAGATTGCGCGGAAATTTGCCGAGGCCAATCCACCGGAGAGGGTGGAGGTCGATGCTGCTGATGTCCACGACTATCTCGGCATACCGCGTTACGACTTCGGGCTTGCCGAGGAGCAGGACGAGGTTGGTGTGGCGACGGGCGCCGCCGTCACCAGCGTTGGCGGCGACTTGCTCTCCATTGAAGTTACGATCATGGAAGGCAAGGGAGATCTGATCCTTACCGGTCAGCTTGGTGACGTGATGCAGGAGTCGGCACGGGCGGCGATGTCCTATGCGCGGACGCGGGCAGCGACATTCAAGATCGAGCCCGGGTTCTTTGACAAGCACAATATTCATGTCCACATCCCGGCGGGTGCGATCCCCAAGGATGGACCCTCGGCTGGCATCACCATGGCGACGGCCCTGATCTCTGCGTTGACTGGACGCAAGGTCCGCAAGGATGTCGCGATGACGGGCGAGATGACGTTGCGGGGCAAGGTCCTGCCGATCGGCGGCCTGCGTGAGAAGACGCTTGCGGCGCACCGGGGTGGGATCAAGACGTTCCTGCTGCCGAAGCGAAACGCGAAGGATCTCTCCGAACTGCCAGCGGTCGTTCGGAAAGAGCTGGAGTTGATCGAGGTCTCGCACCTGGACGAGGTATTGGAGATCGCCCTGTCGAAGACGCCGGCCAAGCGGCGCCGGAAAGCGAGCTCCGGCACACCGAAGGGCTCTGATGAGCCGTCGACCGACGACATGCCGCAGCGGCGGGACCGGCGCACACCGCGCATCGACGCGCCGGGGAGCCAGGAG
>JAUJLY010000186.1:0-2197 GCA_030447145.1 Thermomicrobiales bacterium | reverse complement strand
GGCATGGGTGGAACTGACGGCATGGGTGGAACTGACGGCATGGATGGAACTGCCGGCATGGATGGAGCTGGCGGCATGGATGGAGCTGGCGGCACGCATGCCGTGACTGAGCTGCCGGAGACGGGCGTCGGCTTGGTCAGTACCGAGGACAACAGGAACGCCCTCATGCTTGGTAGCAGCGGCCTGCTCCTCCTCGCGGGCGCATTCATGGTCCGCTTGAACCGGAAAGGCTAAAATAAGGAACATGGCACGTGGCAGGGGTCGAAGTCGGGTCACGACAGTCCTCCTCATCGGCCTGACGCTGTTTGGGCTGCTAGGAACCGGAGCGGTGTCCGCGCAGACGAGGGAGATTTGTCGCCCGAATGCCGAGCTGGCGTTAGCCGATGGTAACGATGATGGCGTGATCTCCATTGAAGAGATTGACAAGACCATAGAGCTTACTGATGGCAACGCCGATCTTCAGTCAGTGCGTGACCGGGCTGTGGCAGCAGGCATTACCGGCATCCGGTACAGGGGATGTAACCCGAACGCCGGCAGTGACACGCGAGAGGGCACGCCCGTCGGCACCCCGGCGGATGGTACCCCTGCCGCCACTCCTTTGGGCAGCACTCCTGGCACTATCTCTGTGCGTGCGAGTGCGGTCGACGAGGCGGATACTGGTAGTGCCATCGCTATAAGCGGTCGTCACCTGCTCCTCGTTGGGACCGGTGGGGTTCTGATTCTTGCCGGTGCCGTGATTCTCCGCGTGGGCCACAAAGCCTGACCTGGCGTTTCGCGTCCTCTGAACGAGAACGAAGCGTGGTAGTCTGGAGGATATTCAGCGGACCAGCCCAAAGGGCTGGTCCGCTTCTCTGTTTGCATCGAGCATTGGACGTGCCAGGTTCAACTGGTACCAGGGCGCTGGACACAACGCTGGGCTGATGCCACGTCTTTCCGCTGCAATGCCCTGGTGTTGCATCATTGGCCCGCGATGGTTCGTGCTCACGGTGTCTCCGCAATTAATGGTGACCGAAGAGGTGGAGGCTACATCCATTGGCGATACAATATCCTGAGTTGCATGGTGGGACACGACTCCGCCGTTTATGACTTCGTCAATCGAGCCTCGACGAGGCGTCCTCGAGCCAGGCCTCCGTTCGAGTGGCCTGGGCAGGAACGTGTGCCCTTCTGCGTGGCACCGATCACCGGGCAGACATCCGCATCTGCCCCCACTGGACGGGCGCATGACACCATAGTTCGAGGCGGACGACCCAGAATGATGGTGAAGTCCGGGTGTAGGTCGGGAATGTGTCTGTTGCGCTACAGGCACTGGTCTCCGCCTCCTTCCAGTCGCATAGACCGGCGGCCAAGTCCTGACGATTAGGTCAGATCCTGGTGGCCGTCATCCGGTTCGTTATACTCGGGAAATGCGCCGGCATTCCGCCTGGAGATGAGGAGCCACGACGGAGCCCGCAACGTGAAGAGGCTTGTTGGGATGATCACTGGAATCATTGACCCGGGGAAAGGAGCACGATCTTGACATCTTCAGGGGCAGCAGGGGATCTGCCATGTATCGAACGGCCGGAGTTCCGTGTCTTTGATCGCGACGGCGATGGTGTGTTAAGTGTCAGCGAGCTTCGGGCGGCGGCTTCGCACAGCGCACGGCTGGAAGAGCTTGCTGGTGTGTTTGAAACGAACGGCATCGCGGGAATTCGCTATACCGGCTGTGGCGATACATCGGGCAGCGGGCCTAATACCACAACAGGACGCCGTGCCATTTCGGATGAGGACATCGCCCTGATCATCGCCCGCGCGGCAGTATCGAGGCTGGACGGGCAGGGCTGAGGTTGCTGAGGTTAACGGGGCGTGCACCTGTTGCCCATGCTCCTTTGTCCTGTACCGCTGCACCCGTCTTCTGGTCCCACGTCCCGCCATCCAGACGCTGACACCGAGCGTATATAAAAGGGGAAATTTCAATAAACCCATTCCATGTAGGGTCGGATTGTGGCCTCTTCCGCTATTTGACTGCCGCATCGGGCGTACCGAATAGGATGAGGATTGACCCATTGCGCAGCCTCCCTGGAGGATTCTGTCTCTGCAGCGGCGCAATGCCGGGATAGAGTAGCCTAGTACCACATCCCGATGCAATGCAGAAATGCGTGGAACACTATGTTTCCAGCCTCCTTCTGTTTACCCCAGTTGGGCGCACAATACCGCACAC
>JAUJLY010000185.1 GCA_030447145.1 Thermomicrobiales bacterium | reverse complement strand
AGCACGGGTACACCGCGGCCACTGTCGCTGTCGAGCAAAACTCCGGACTCATCGGCTGCATGGCCGCGGAGATCACCCAGCACCTCTACAGCCCCGAGGTCCGGGCCCACCAGCACCCCCCGCGCGTGGTTCGCCGAGCGCGGGAGTTGCTGTTGGTGCGCCTGCCGGGGGTACACTTCCGGGCGGTCATCGAACGCGATCGAGGACTCCCACTCAGCCCTACAGGACGATCCATGTCACAGCAGGACCAGTCACACGACCTGAACACGCTGCTGAAGCAGCACATCCGTGACGTCCCGGATTTCCCGGAGCCAGGCATCATATTCAGAGATATCACAACCCTGCTCGCGGATGCGGAGATGTTCCGCCTCGTGATCGACCAGATGAAGACTCCGTATCGTGACACGCGGGTCGACAGGGTGGTTGTGATCGAGAGCCGGGGCTTCATCTTCGGCACGCCGATCGCCTATGGTCTCAATGCCGGGGTCGTACCGGTGCGCAAGCCCGGCAAGTTACCGGGGGAGACGTATGCCGAGGAATACGCGCTCGAGTACGGCACGAACACCCTCGAGATTCATCAGGACGCGATCCATGACCACGAGCACGTGATCATCGTCGATGACCTCCTGGCCACTGGCGGCACTGTGGAGGCAACGATCAAGCTGGTCGAGCGCTCCGGTGGAGAGATTGCCGGGATTAGTGTGCTGGCGGAACTGGTGAATCTCAAGGGCCGGGAGCGCCTTGGAGACTACCCGATTCATAGCCTGGTGACGTACTAACCCGATCGGACATGATCCCGCCCGCGTTAATGCCTGCGGCATTGCCTGTCTGGCCGAAGAACCCTACGCGAAGCGGTTCACGTGGACAAGACATGTGCGTGAGTCATGCGACCTCACTCGCTAGGTCCGCGAAGCCAAGCCAGTTTCTCGCCACAGCGCTCCGCGTAGGATTCTTCGCTCCGCTCAGAATGACGGCGGTTTGGGAGCTGCAAAATCCTTCGGAATCACATGTTGGTTCGCATGACGCAAGGTTCGCCCCTACGCGAATGAAACCTCCTGACGACGTCAGCAATGCCGGGCGAGCACGCGGCGTCTGTCGTAGATGTGCTGGTTCCTTACATCCCCCAAGTCTCGCGGAGCAGGCGAACCCAGTTCCGGTACCCGATCTTCAGCAGCGCGTCATCGTCATAGCCCCGCTCGCGGAGCAACGCGACGAGATTCGGCAACTTGCTGCAGTCAGACAGATCGTTGGGCATCAATGCTCCATCGAAGTCCGATCCCAATGCGACGCCGTCGATCCCCAGCTTGTCCACGAGATAATCCACATGGTCGGCCATGACCGTCAGCGGCATCTCGACATCCCGCGCATTTTCCGAGTTCAGGAACGGCACGTTGAAGTTCACGCCCGCAACCCCATTGGACTCCCTGATCGCGTCCAGCTGCTTGTCCGTCAGATTGCGAGATGTCCGGCAGAGCGCATGGGCATTTGAGTGGGTCGCCACAATGGGCGCCGATGTCGTTCCGGCAACATCCCAGAAGCCCTTCTCGTTCAGGTGAGAGACATCGACCATGATGCCAAGGGCATTGCACGCCATCACGAGCTCCTTGCCGGCATCCGTGAGACCCGGTCCGGTATCCGGCGATTCGACCCCAAACGGCACGCCATGACCGAACTGGTTCGACCGGGACCAGACCAGGCCAAGCGATCGCAGCCCGGCGGCGTGGTACATCTCCAGCGCGTAGAAGTTCTCGTCAATCATCTCTGCACCTTCGAAGTGCAGGATGGCGGAGAAGTTCCCGGCCTCGATGTTTTCCTCAAGGTCCTCGGCGAAATGGATGATCGTCAACGGATCGTCCGACCTTGACGGCGGGTCCTCGCTGCCCAGATCGTGCAGCATCACGCCGCCACCGACTTCGAGGTTGAGCAGTCTCGCTACCATGGCATTGGTGAATTGCTGAGCGTACCCCTGCGATGGACCACCCCACTCATTCTCCAGAGGTACGCCTTTTAGGCCGCTTCCAAGCAGGGTCGTCACGTCGGTAGACCAGGCCTGTCCCTCGGCGGAAGGGACGAAGCAGGCGAAGAACCCACCGACCAGGCCACCCTCGCGCGCACGGACGTCGTCGATGTGCCCGATCTCCGAACGCTGGTAATAGTCACGTCCCGTATTGATCAGGCTCAGCAACGTATCATTGTGCCCATCGAAGATCGGAATCTGCGTCTCGTTCACCCCATCGGTCACCGTTTCATGCTCCCTTTCTAAGGCATGCTCGCCCGGCTTCCATGCCAATCGTTGTCTGCCTTCGGTATCATGCAGCAGAATGCGAGATCGTGCGTACTCATGCGCGGGGCGATTCTCCCGCACACGGACACTTCAGGGAAGGAAACCATCACATGGCCGAAGGCACGCTTTCCGGGAAAACCGCAGTCGTTATGGGGGTGCAGAACCAGTGGAGCATCGCCTGGAAGATCGCGACTGCCCTCGCCGACGTGGGCGCCAATGTGGCGATCACCTATATCGACGACCGGGCGAAGAAGAATGCCGAGCAACTTGCCTCGACGGTAGATGGGATGAAAACCTTCGTCTGCGATGTCCAGAAGGATGACGAGATTGCGGCGCTCCGTGAGTCGCTCAAGAGCGAATACGGCAAAATCGACTTCCTAGTGCACAGCATTGCCTTCGCCCCAGCCGATGAGCTGAAAAACCGCTTCCTGGAGACCACTCGTGAAGGATTCAAGGTCGCTCACGAGGTCAGCGTTTACTCCCTCATCGCCGTTGCGCGGGAGCTCTCGCCCATCATGGACAAGGGTGGCAGCATCATGACGATGACCTACCTTGGCTCCGATCGCGTCTTCCCGAAGTACAATGTGATGGGCGTCGCCAAGGCCGCGCTCGAGTCGACCATGCGCTACCTCGCCGCCGATCTCGGGGAGCAGGGTATCCGGGTCAATGCCATCTCCGCCGGCCCGATCAAGACCGCATCGGCTCGCGGCATCCCAGGATTCTCGGCAATGCAGGAGGAGGCCGCCAGGCGTTCTCCCCTGGGCGATATCTTCGACACGGAGCACGTGGCCGGCACCGCCGTCTTCCTGGCGAGCGACGCCTCGGCGGGCATCACCGGGGACGTCATCTTCGTCGACGGTGGCTACCACGCCATGGGACTTTAGCTTTCCAGTCGGGCAATCCAGAGGAGGGAGGCCAATTGGCCTCCCTCCTCTTGCTCTCCAAACGCAGCAATGCCCTCTCAATCAGGACGCAGCCACCCCGGATCGATCCTCAGCCACTCCCACCGGCCTGGCGCCGTGCCCGCGCGATCTCCTCTTCCGAGTATGACGGCCAGACAAACGGCAGCAGGACCAGCGCAACTACAGTAGTGAACCAGAACGGCGATGCGAGGCCAAAGTGCACGGCGAGGAACCCGCCAAGTAGCGCTCCTGGAGCAGCGGTCCCGTTCTCGATCAGGCCATGCGCGCTTTGAATGCGACCCCGCAGCGAGTCCGGTGTGAACTCCTGTCGCAGCGAGACGAGAACCGCTCCCCAGGTGATGGCATGAACGCCGAAGAGGAACAGCGCGACGCCAACGACATAGGGGTTCCCTGTCAGGGCAATGACGGCGGGAATGAACGCCTCGATGATGACGGCGAGACGCAGATACGTTCCCTCTCCCACGAACGAGATCACTCGTTCCGCTACCAGGCTACCTACCATCCCGCCCAGGCCAGATGCGGTGAGCAATATGCCGTAGCCAGTCGGCCCCAGACCGAGTCGCTCCTCGGCATAGAGCACCATGATGGAAACCTGGGCAACCAGGACCAGGTTGAGTATTCCAAGCGTGATGGCAGTTGTCCGCAGCAGCCGATGCCCCCACAGCCATCGAACGCCCTCCCCAATCTCGGTCCGGAGGTTTGCCGACGGTAAACCAACAACCCGGCTGGGGCGGAACGTTCCCCGCAACAGGGTGAGGATGCCAGCCGCAGCGGCAAGTCCTCCAGCGCCCAGGGTAAAGGGAAGAGCTGCTGCCTTCGAGAAGAGCAGCCCTCCCAGCGGCAAGCCAATGAACTGATTGGTCACGCTCATCGTTCCCGACAAACGCGCGTTTGCCCTGGTCAACTGTTGGCGCGGGACAATGGCCGGAAGGAGTGCTCTTGACGATGTATCGAACAGCGTCTCCGCGGTGGTCATCAGGAAGAAGATCACATACAAGAGCGCCAGGGTCACCACGCCCGTCAGCACGCTCAACCCGAGAATGCCGATCAGCGCGCTTCGGACTATGGTCACTGAAACCATGGCCTTTCGCCGATCGAGGTGATCCGCCAGGGCACCGCTGATGAGCGGGAAGATGAGCCAGGGAATCCGCTGCGTGAATACTAGTCCCGCCACGAGAGCAGGATCGTGAGTCAGGGTCACAGCCAGTAAGGGGCGGCCACGAACCATACACCATCTCCAAGGTTGGAGACAGCAGACGCGGCCCAAAGCCTGACGAACTCTCTGCCGAGCCCCGTTTGGGGTCCTGCCGGATCATGCGACGTCATAAAGGAATCCTTCAACCAGTGCTATCGGGAGCAGCAGCGTCCGGTAGATGAAACAACGACAATGCAGAAAACCACGAGCCGATCAAGGCGCGTGGTGATCGATGACGGCTACAGGGAAGCGATCTGTCACTGACTGGGAGAGAGTTGGCAAGCAACCCTCCAAAGCCCGATTAAAGGCGTCTCTCGCTTTTCTCCCTTACCGCCGAATCTATTCCGTCAAGTCGTTCTTACTCCCTGATTGATTGGACCCCAGTCTACCCGGATACACCGGAGTTGCCTATGGGGCCGACCTTTTAGCCACCTAACCTTGCCCATGAAATGGAGGCGCGCCGTGAAGGGAACACCTCCCATCATCCAGCGAAGCGGTGTAGCTTAGCGTCCACAAGCGCCAAAATTCAAAACACTTACCCATACTTGCAACACGTTAAACGAATCGTTTCATCTCACTTCTCCCTTGGAGGAACTGTCTAAACACCCCTTTGCATCCAGTCGGGTCGTCGGGCGCACGTTCACAAATGCGAAGAGGTGGTGAAGAGATGGGTATCGCATGCACGTGTGATCTTGCGATCCCAAGTACAGCAAGGGGGGCGGGCCATCAGCCTGCCCCCCCTTGCTGCCGAACGATCCCCTAGGTCAGGTTCAACTCATCCAGCCAGATCGGGCTTGTCCACGCCCGGAAACCCTTTTCGTCCAACACCGTCACCCTGCAGAAGGAATTCAGGAAGGGAGAGAGCGGAATTCGCACCTTCGTCAGCCCATCGCCACGCTCGTACGCCTTGATTGAACCGCGACCGCCAACGAAGACAGCAATCGCGGGGGAACACTCGATGAGGATCTCCGACTCGGTGAACTCGACATTGTGGATCTCTGGACCCGTGCTGGCGTAATATCGGCCCTCCTTGAGCGCCTTGAGAATGGAATCTGGATCAAGAGATGTCGACTTCACCTGCACCCAGCCACCGAACGTGTCAGGCCGGAGCTTGAAGTGAGCATCGTCCGCCGCGGTGGCGGAGAAGCGCAGGCCGCGGGTGGCGAGCGAGTCGGCAATCATCCAGCCGTTACCACGATCGCAGTCGTTGGTGTGGCCGTGGTTGTAGATCTCGATGGCATCAAAATCGTGGAGCTTGTCGACATCCTTCTCGGTGACACCATTCCACGCCGGATGCCCGATGGTGACAAACGCGCCTTCACCGATCGCCCGCGCGGCGATCTCCGCACCATCCTCGTTGGGATGCTGATCGGCAAAGTCCTCCGGCAGCCCGTTTGCGACAACGTGCCAGAGCTCTCCGTTCTCCATGCCGCCACCATGAAGCTCCGCTCCGAGCAGTGTTGTGAATTGCTCGTCGCGAAAATGCGTGGTATCCGTCACAGGCCAGTTGAACCGGTTCATGAAATGATCGGTGATCGAGATGAAGTTGTACCCGTGGTCACGGTACGTATTGACGACATCCTCCGGTGCGAGGGCACCGTCCGAATTGGTGGAGTGCGAATGCAGGTTACCCTTGTAAAACTGGCCAGGATGATCGAACGGGAGATTACGCACGCGAAAGGTTCCCTTCGTGGGTGATGGATACAGAACGGGCGGACGTGAGCAGTCTCGTCCGCCCGTTACCTTACCCGATATATAGCGAGAAAGGCGCTGCCATCATGGAGAGACGTCTACCGCTCGCCTGGAAAGATCTCCTCAGGT
>JAUJLY010000184.1 GCA_030447145.1 Thermomicrobiales bacterium | reverse complement strand
CATCTCGCCGTTGATACCCTGGGCCATTTACTGGCGCTGCATGTCACCCCCGCCGATGCCTAGGATCGGGCGCAGGTGGCTGGGCTGGCGGCGGCGGTGCAGGAGGTGACTGGGGATGCAGTCACGCTCGCCTTCGTTGATCAAGGCTATACCGGGGACACTCCGGCGGCGGACGCGGCGGCCCATAGCATCGCGCTGGAAGTCGTCAAGTTGCCCGACACCAAGCGCGGCTTCGTGCTGCTGCCGCGGCGCTGGGTGGTGGAGCGCTCCTTTGCCTGGACGACGCGGTTCCGGCGACTCGCACGCGACTACGAACGCTTGCCTCAAACCGTCGCGGGCCTTCACTTTGTCGCTTTTGCCTGCCTCATGGTCCATCGTTTGGTTACCCTTGCGGCGCGAAGTCCATAACACGCTCTAGAACTGCATCTGCGCCGGCCGTCCAGGATACGACTCCCCGCAAGTGCTGCTGCGCTCGTGAAGGTGTTTTGGGGGAGCTGTGAGGCCGGCTCGGTGACAACCATTGGAAAGATCGATGAAGGAGCGTTTGTTGAAACGAGCTCCGGGATCTGGACGGACACCGGGACTCAGACCACAGAGCTCCATGCAGCCAACACCGTTGCTCGACGTATCAACCGGGCAGACGGGATCCCTCAAAGGCGCTTCAATTCCCCCTGCTCCTCTGACTGTACCAAGGGGCCGATAGGGAAGCTCACCTTTTTCGGCTAGGTCAGCGTGCAGAATTGGGGCCACGTTACGCGTCCCATATCTTGTTGTCCACATGCGAAGATGACAAGACATCTCGCATCCTCATGCCACGTCTCCAGAGAGATTGGCAGGGGAGCGGATAGGCACAGTGGCGATAGGAACGGGCGAGATCTGAGGCCATGATGGCCGTCGAGCCCTTTCCGATGGCGTGGACCAGCGGTTCGAACGCCTGGGCCGCGACACCACGCAGATAGGTCTTGAGCCTCGAAAAGGTTGGCGTCGACCGAGGGTTGTCTGCAATGCCTGCGCGGGGGTCGCACCTAAAGGCTCGAGCATCGCCTTGGCGCGGCGTTGTTACGCCGTACCGCAGAAGCGCATGGCAGCTAATGCGAGGGACTTCGCGCCCACAACGAGATCGTCAACATGCGTGTACTCGTCAGTGACATGAGCAAGTTTGCCATCGGACGGGAAGAAGCTAATCGAGGGAGTCCCGCTCTGCGTGAACGTGGCTGCGTCATTCCAACTATCCGACCCACCGAGTTCGCCGGGGCGACCCACGGCAGCACTGGCAGCGACCAGGATCGGCACTATGGGCAGGTCAGGCGACACCTCCACGGCCGGTACCTGGGGTGCCCACTCGATCGTCGGAGGGTGCTCTGCTAACCAAGGGTCCGCTCGCGCCGCGTCAGCGATCCACTCGGCGATTTCATTCTCAAGAGCCGTGCCCCAGCCATTCGCATCGGCGTGCGCCGGGAGATAGGCCACGTGATAAACAAGACGACAGGAAGACGGATAACTCACTACCCACTCACCGCCGGTGATCATGGTCAGCACTATGTCACCAGGCGCTAGATAAGGGTGATGGTTACTCTCGCGATGACGCCAGTCAGCCTCGAATCGCCGCAACGACTCTGACACGAGTGCGGCTTTCTCAATGGCATTGACGGCCCCACCTTCCCTCCAATGAGGCTGTGCCATCCCAGAATGTCCAGGTCGCCCGATTACATCGATCGTAGGGATGAGGCTGCCTCGACAAGCGATCTGAATCTTGCCATTGGATGACTCCGTTATGATGCCGGCATCGGCACGCACACCGTGGGCTACCGCCGCAACGCCACCGGCTCCAGTCGACTCTTCGTCAGTCACGGTACAGACAATCAGATCCCCTGCCAAGCGCAGACCCAGCTCGGCTAGGATCTCCGCCGCGAAAGCCATCGCAGCAATGCCTCCCTTCATATCGCAGGCTCCTCGTCCGTAGAGCTTGCCTTCGCGTACCTCAGCTCGAAAGGGGTCACTCCTCCATCGCTCGCGCGGCTCGGCTGTGACCACATCGATGTGACCATTCAAGAGGAGGCTACGACCTCCACCTTCGCCGACGAAGCGAGCCGCCATCTGTGGGCGTCCGTCGAAGCGCAGACCTGGAGGGGTCAACGGGCTGAGAGCTACGTCCTCGGGCGCCGGCTCCCAAACGTCCGTCTCGGCGCCGCTACCGCGCAACCGCGCAGCAAGGAAATTCTGGAGTGCAGCCTCATCACGGGCAGGATCTTGGTCGTGTTCGCGAGCAGTTGTGTCAAAAGCGATCAGTTCACAGGCCAATGCCACGAGGTCGTCACGGCGCCGCTGGATCTCATCCACAACCATTCGTTCACTGTCGGTCAGTTCCCTAGGGTCTACCCCTGGAAGGTGGCCGTGGTCGAGTGCCACAATTGCATCCTCCCCAATTTTTAATGTGTAGCTTCCTAACTGTAACCAGTCAGTGAAGCCGTACTGAACGGCTTCACTCGAGCGGACGTCCGAAAAGATTTAAGGAACGCCCAAAACCCGCACCGTTGGACTGGCACAACAGGCGCAACCGACGAAGCTCGGCATGACGGCTAAGGGTTCGGGCTGAGGTACGTGCGCCGGTGATCTCGGAAACCGATACGATCAGGGACGTATCCCTGGACATTGGAGCGCACAAACGTCACGCCGTTGATGAAGAACGGGATGATCGCCGGTACTTCCTCCTTCATAATCCTCTCAATCTCCAAGGCGATCAATTTCCGCTTCTCATTGTCCAGCTCCGCGTCGAGCTGCGCTACGAGCTCATCGAACTCCGGATTAGACCAGTGCGAGGCGTTCCAAACCGAACCGGTGACATAGGCCGTGCTGAGGTACTGGCTTGGCGTCGCTCGGCCTCCCCAGTTCGTAATATTTAACGGTGTCTCCAACCAGGCGGTATCGAAATACGTCGAGGAGGGCAGCGCGTTGATCTCGATCTCGATCCCTGCAGGTTTCAGCATCTGTTGCACCACTGCGGCCATCGTCGGAAGCGGTGCCGTGTCGGAACTCGTCGTCAACGTTGCGCTGAATCCGTTCGGATACCCCGCCTCGGCAAGCAAAGACTTCGCGGCATCGTAATCCTGCTCGCGCTGCTCAATCGGTGTGTGCAGAGGGAATACTGGGGCGATGACGTGATCGTTACCCAACTCCCCGAGCCCCTGCCAGACACTGTCGATGAGCGCCATCCGGTCCATGCACAGAGCCATTGCCTGACGCACACGCTTGTCACTGAACGGCTCCTGATCGACTCTCATATGGATGGCATCATGGCCACTCGTCGCGATAGTGAGGACCTTGACTTCGGGGTTGTCGCGGAGCAATGGCAATGCAGCAGGATTATTGATCTGCTCGACGCTTCCTCCCACTAACGCGGTGATCATGTTTTCCGATGAGAGCGTAATCCCTTCGACACCATCCAGATAGGGAAGACCCTCCAACCAGTAATTCGGGTTTCGGACGTACCGTGCCCGCTGCTGTGGTACGTATTCCTCAAGCATGAACGCGCCCGTGCCAATAGGGTTCTCGGCGAAGTTGCCCGGCCAATTAGCGGGCAGGATCACCGCCTGGTAGCTATTGAGATAGGCAGGAAAATCAACAACCGCCCGATTCAAGGTGAATACGACTGTGTGATCGTCACTCTTGCTTACACCCTCCTTCGAGAGGAAGTCGAAGGTGGCAACGGCAGAAGAACCAGAGTCAGGATCCACCAGACGCTGGAAAGTTGCAACAACATCGTCCGCAGTCATCGGCTGGCCGTTGTGGAACTTCACACCTTGGCGGAGATCGATCGTCCACACCTTGCCGCCTTCCGTGGGCGTCCAGCTGGTAGCGAGGCGCGGCTGCAGGAAACCCTCATAGTCGGTGTCGACCAGCATCTCGCACACTTGGTGAACGATCCCGATACCGGGATCATCATTCAGCTGATGCGGCTCGATCGTGGCGGGTGGATCGAATGCAATCCTCACTGTACCGCCCCTTACGGGGACAGGACTAGCTTCCTGAGCTTGGGCGGCAATCGGAAGCTGCAATGACAATCCGAGAATTGCGGACCACCGCATGAATCCACGGCGATCGATATGCCCGGCATTGAGCGCGCTTGTCAGGCGATCTGCATGTGTCTGCTTTTCACTGTCCATCTTCCTCAGTCCTTCCTGATTCCGTCGCGATTAGGCAATGGTCACTGCACTACCTCTTTTGCATGCCGATCATTCTGCCGTCATTCTCCTCCCCTGTTCCTCCTTCCGATTGTCCCGGTATCCCGGGAGGGGGTTGGCTCGCCAGTTTCAACGCCCCACTGGTCCTGATCCCGTGCGGACTCTTTCCACAGTGGCGATTGCAAGGCGACAAGTTCGTCAGGTGGGATCCAGCACCAGTAACCATGCCCCTCCACCGTCTCCCGCCAAGGAGGTACATGATCGACGCACAGTTGACCAAGGAAGCGCGGGCAACGTGTGTGAAAGGGGCAGCCGGAGGGGAGAGCTGTGGCACTTGCCATACTGCCTTCGGCACGGATAGATGCGCGTCTCCCGTCGAGCGTCGGCATGGACGCAAAAAGGGTCTCTGTATAGGGATGAAAGGGCGGTTCGAAGACGCTCTCCACTGCCCCAACCTCCACAAGCGAACCGAGGTACATAACTCCGACTCGATCCGCAAGATAGCGGATGACACCGAGATCATGGGAAATAAAGACATAGGAAACCGACCGCTGCTGCTGAAGGTGTGCCAGCAGCGTCAGGATTGTCGCCTGCACTGAGACATCGAGGTTTGAGACCGGTTCATCACAGAGCACAATGTCCGGATCTCCAGCGAAGGCCCGGGCGATGGCGACGCGCTGTCGCTGTCCGCCGCTGAGGCCACTTGGATAACTGTCCAGTAGGGCATCATCAAGTTGGACGAGACGCGCCAACTCCTCTACCCACTCACTCACGTCACCCCCGCGGCGGGCGGTTAGAGCCCTTACGGTACGCGTCAGCACCTGCCGAACCGTTTGCCGTGGATTCAGCGTCGCCTCTGGGCTCTGGAAAATCATCTGGATCCGCTTGATCTCCGACCGCGAGCGTTTTTCTACAATCCGCGAGATATCGCGACCATCCAGAGTCAGTTTGCCGCCATTAAGCTCGATCAGGCCGGCAATCGCCCGTGCGATGGTAGATTTACCGCTACCTGATTCGCCAACAAGGCCAAAGATCTCTGCTCTCCCGGTCTGAAAGGAAACGTCATTGACCGCTCGCACCCTACCCCCGCGGCCAAACTGCACCTCGGCATTCTCCACTGCAAGCATTGGCACGGTCTCGTGCGCCGGGAGCCCGTTGGACTCGCTGATCCCAACGGGCTCTCGGTTCGCGGAGGCAGTATGCAGTGCGCTAACCTCAGGCCAGAAATGACACCGGGATTGCCGATCCGATGTCACGGCATACAGGGGCGGGTGCTCCTTTGTGCAAACCTCCCGCGCAAGCGGACATCGGGGTGCAAAGAGACAGCCCGGAAGTTGCTCACCGATACGAGGCATCCGACCGGGGATCGGTACAAGCGGATCCCTGTCTTTGCGCATTCCGAATCGCGGAACGCAAGCGAGCAATCCGGCAGTGTACGGATGCCGAGGCGAGGCAAAGAGTTCCGACGTCGCTCCTTCTTCCACAAGCTCGCCAGCGTAGAGGACGCCCACGCGATCACAAACCTGGGAAACAACAGCCAGGTTGTGACTGATCATGAGAATTGCCACATTGAACTCATCGCGAATCGACGCGATAAGATCCAGCACTGCCGCTTCGACAGTCGCGTCGAGACCGGTCGTTGGCTCGTCTAGGATCAGGAGTGATGGATTCGCTGCGAGAGCCATGGCAATGATGACGCGCTGCTGCATACCACCGCTGAGTTGGTGGGGATAGCGCTGGGCCACATCCTCAGCACCAGGCATGCGTATGCGCTCGAACAATTCGATCGCAGCCGTGAGCGCCTGATCCGAGCTCATGGGCTCATGGGCGACGAAAACCTCCGCCACCTGCTCGCCCACGGTCATCGACGGGTTCAAGGCCGCGCCGGGGTCTTGATAGACCATGGCGATCTTGTTTCCACGCATGCGTTGAAGGGCGCGTGATGAGAGGCTCATGACGTCCTGACCGTCAAAGACGATCCGACCACCGGCGACCCGTCCGTTTGTCGGAAGGTAGCGCATGATGGCGAGTGCGATCGTGCTCTTGCCGCACCCCGACTCGCCGACCAATCCGTAGGCCTCTCGCGGGTAGATT
>JAUJLY010000183.1 GCA_030447145.1 Thermomicrobiales bacterium | reverse complement strand
CGATCGATGTTGTCATCATGGATGAGCGAAGCGGTGTGGAGCAGCTCCACACCTGCGGCGGCGATGATTGCGTGCTCGCCCGGGGCGCTGAAGGCCCGCGTGGCGAGCAGCAAGAGCAACGGGCGCAAGCGCTTACCGCCTCCCTTGACAATATCCTGAAGAATCGACGAGACGATAGGGTAGTCGACCCTGGCCGATACCTGCAGCTGCTTCTCGACGAGGGCGAGCTCGGGCTTCATGGATTGGAAGACGTCCGGGGCGTGTACTTTCACTGGAACTCCCATATCGTCGCAGCACGGCGATATCTCCTTGCCATGGCCGAGACCTGGCTCTCAATGGCGACGAGTATCATCGTTTGGAGCGGAACGTGTCAACGAACGGACGTTTTATACTGGGTACGCGTTCGCTCCGACTGGCAAGGCGTTCCAATGAGTACCTGGGGCGCCATCTCTTTAGCTCAGTCGTAGTTCCGGATTGCTTCGGCCACTCAGGAGACCATCGTTGTCAGACCATCCTCGCGCGCCGATTGCTCCGTTAGGAGCATCCCACGGACCACTCAATCCAGAGCCTGAGAGACGCTGGTCCGGAGCCCGCTGGAGCTACAGCCTCATCCTTCCCGTTGCACTGCTCCTGGTGCTTGTCACCCTGGCCTTCGCCGAGCCCCGCAAGGCTCTCCTCGAGCTACAGGTTACGTCCAACGTCTCCGGCGAGGCGATTCCTGGTGCGGCGGTTGCTATCGGCAACACCGCCTACATCGCTGATGAGGACGGCGAGATCGTTGTGGAGCGACCCGAACGCGGTACCTCCCTCTCTGCCGCCTCTGAAGGGTATGAACCTCTTGTCACCAAAATTGCAAGCACACAGCAAGGGTCGGTCACTCTTCAGCTCAAGCCTTCCATCGTCCAGGGAGTGCTGAGAGACCGTGAGTCCGGTGAGGCGATCGGGGAAGCTGACGTTGCGTTGCTGGATGCTTCGGGGAATGTGGTTGCCGAGACACGAACGGATTCCAGCGGCTCGTATCTCTTCAAGGATTTGCCAGCTAATTCCCTGCTCCGGATTTACGCCGAGGAGTATGGGGTCATCGAAGAACAAGTTTGGCAACGTTCCGTCGTCAATCTCGACCTCGAGCGTTCCGTTTACCGCGGCAAAGTGCTGGATGACACCGGTGCACCGTTGCAGGGCACCCTTGTGCAGTCTGGGGATAACCGGGTCGTCACCGGCACCGACGGCGAATTCACTCTGGAAGGGGTAGGGCAAGGTGCGGAGGTGAGGATCACCGCCGCAGGTTTTCGGTCCATGACGAGAGACATCGGTAGCGAAGGGCTGGGAGACATTGCCCTCGAGCCTCAGACGATCAAAGCCGTTTATGCAAGCCGGGCGCTCCTGGCAGATCCGGACGGGTTGGACTCGCTGATCGATATCGCCAACACGACCGAGATCAATGCAATTGTTATCGACATCAAGCAAGACACAATCTATTACGACAGCCAGGTGGAGTTCTTCCGTCAGGCTGGGACCGTGGCTCCTATCTACGATGCTCGTGAACTGGTTCGCAGGCTGGAGGAAAACAATATCTATCCGATTGCCCGCCTGGTGGTGTTCCAGGATCCACTGGTTGCCGAGGCCTACCCGCAGTTTGCCGTTCACGACTCCAATGGCGAGCTATGGCGTAACGAGATGGGCGTGGCGTGGGTGAGCGCGTTCAACGAGGAGTTGTGGAACGCCAACATCGAGTTGGCGGTGGAGGCGATCGAGCTGGGATTCGCAGAGGTGCAGTACGACTACGTGCGCTTTCCCTCGGATGGCGATCTGTCGACGGCGGACTTCGGACGTGAGTACACCGCCCAGGCGCGGGAAGACGCGATCACCGAATTCATGAGGCGCAGCTATGAAGCCGTCCATACAGCTGGAGGGCTGCTCGCGGCTGACCTCTTCGGCTTTGTGACAATCGTTGACGATGAACAGTACATCGGGCAGCGATTCAGCCGGCTCTTGCCATATCTCGATTACGTTTGCATGATGATCTATCCGTCCCACTTTTCGGAAGGAAATATTGCCAGCGCGGATGGTCATCCGAATGACTTTCCCTACGAGACAATCTATGAAAGTCTTGAGCGGGCGGAGCAGATCGCTCCAGGCGCGAAAAAGAAGTTTCGACCCTGGTTGCAGGACTTCTCATACGGCAGTATGCGGGAGTATGGCGCCGCTGATGTCCGGGCGCAGATCGACGCGGCGGAAGACTATGGTGCCAGCGGATGGATGCTGTGGGGGGATCCATTCAACGTCACAGTAGAGGCGCTCCGGCCCGATGATTGAGGCACAGGAGTTCCCTTCCGCGAGAGTAGAGGCCTTGCGTCGCGTGCGCGTAAACCGGTGGGTTCGCCTGCTGCGTCCCGTGCAATGGGCCAAGAATGGGGTCGTGCTCGCGGCACTCGTGTTCGGAAGAGTCTATGACGATCCGGCCAAGGTTTGGGCCTCGCTGGGCGCGGTCTTCGCATTCTGCCTCATCAGCAGCGCGGGATACATCTTGAACGATTGGCTGGATGTTGAGCGCGATCGGCACCACCCATTAAAGCGGGCGCGTCCATTGGCGTCCGGTGCTATTCGACCACGCTCCGCGCTGATTCTCGGGGGAGCGCTCGCGACAACCTCCCTGATCTTCTCGTTGCTCATATCGCCATGGCTGGCGCTCGTGATCACCGTCTACGCCCTCCTGATGGCTGCCTATAGTGTTTGGCTCAAGCGCGTGGTCATCATCGATGTCTTTGTTATCGCCGCGGGATTCCTCCTGAGGGCGGTCGCAGGAGGCTTGGCAATCGGCGTACCGATCTCTACCTGGCTCATGCTTTGCACTGTGCTTCTCGCCCTGTTCCTCGGCTTTTGCAAGCGTCGAAACGAGATTGTCACATTGCAGGAAAGCGCGCAGCTGCACCGTGTTTCGCTGCGGGGTTATACGCCGGAGATCCTCGACCAATTCATCCTGCTCACTGCATCGAGCACGCTCATGGCATATGCGATGTACACCTTCACCGCTGAGTCGGTACCGACCAATCACGCAATGATGATCACTGTCCCGATCGTGGCGTTCGCACTCTTTCGCTATCTCTACCTGGTGTACGGGCGAGCGCTGGGCGGTGCCCCCGAGGTGCTGCTCTTTCGGGATGCTCCGCTGCTTGGTGCCATCGTCCTCTGGGCATGCGCCGTCTTCATCGTCTTCTGGCTTGGCTAGTCCAGTTGCATGCCATGTGGCACTGCTCGTGCATATTGGGTGCCGAGCGGTGGCCCCCGGTTTAGGGACTTCCTTTTCCCCGTCTACCACCCTCCCATCCCAATGCTTCCCTTTAGAACGCTTATACGAGTTGTAGCAACTTGCCGTACTTTTCTGTATAATAGCTGCAGTTCGAACCGGACAAACCAGCAACGGCGTTCACATGTCCAGTTCCTAAACCTTAGACCGACCAAGGGAGAATTCATGATTGTTGTCCGACGGGTGCGGCCGCGTGACCAAGCGCGGCGCCAAACCGAGATCGATGCGATGTATCGATCCCTGCTCGCGGGCCAGCGTGCAGTCGGCAGTGGCCGGCGTCGCACCTGGCGACCGTCCGTTGAGGTGTATGAAACCGCTGAGACGTTGGAGGTCGTAGCCGAGATCGCCGGCCTGCAAGGAGACGACATCGATATCGTGCTGGAAGGGGATGTCCTGATGATCCAGGGCACTCGCCCGGATCTGGCACCATGCGATCAACGCACCTATCACATCGCACATATTGAATACGGAGCATTTGCAACGGAACTACGTATCCCGTTTGCAGTGGATACGGATTCCGCGACTGCTTCCTACGAGAATGGTTTCCTGAGAGTTACCTTGCCGCGAACGAAGGGCCGCACGATCGTTGCGACACGTGCGGGATCGAATTTCGATACGGCAGATGAGCAGAGGGACGCATGAGCAATCCTGACGAGAAGATGACCAACCTGAACATCAATGCAGAAACCCAAGACGACCAGGAGCGTCATGATTTGCCTGAGGCAAATTTTCCAGAGGCGGATAACGACGCCAACGGCCAAACGGAACCGGTAGACGTGGTCGCGGAAGTTGTGAGTGACGTCGACGCATCTCCGGAGTGGCCGGAGGAGGAAGTCCTGCCGCTCCTGCCGCTTCGCGGTACCGTTGTCTTGCCGATGACGCTCGTACCTCTGGCTGCTGCCCAGGAGCGGTCGTTACGCCTGATCGACGATGTGATGGCCGGCGAGCGCACGGTGGCGATGGTGATGCAGAAGGATGCCCAGCTCGAGGGCGCAGGGCCTGATGACATCCTGTCGATCGGCACCATTACCACCATTCACCAGATGATGCGTGTTCCCGACGGATCGGTGCGGCTGGCTGTACAGGGCGTCGAGCGCATGGAAGTCATTGAGGTTATCCAGGAAGAGCCGTATCTCAAGGCGCGCATCCGGCGCTTGCCCGAGGATCTGGAGGACTCTGTTGAGGTGCAGGCGCTGATGCGCAACACGCTCGAGCTCTTCCAGCGCTTGGTGGCCCTCGTGCCTCACCTCCCGGACGAGCTGGTGACCGCGGCACTGAATGTGGACGACGATGCGCGGCATCTCGTGTATCTCGTGGCCTCCAATCTTCGGATGGAACCGGAAGAGCGCCAATCTCTCCTCGAGGTGAATTCGGTCACGGAGAAGCTGCAGTCGCTCAACGCCTTCCTGACGAAGGAGCTGGACGTCCTTGAGCTGGGTCGGAAGATCCAGACCGATGTCCACGAAGAGATGAGCAAGTCGCAGCGTGAGTATTTCTTGCGCGAGCAGATGAAAGCCATCCAGAAGGAGCTTGGCGAGAGCAGCGAGACCGAAGCTGAAATCAGTGAGCTCCGGCAGAAGATAGACGAATCGGGAATGCCAGAGGAGGCAGCGAAGGAAGCCAACCGCGAGTTGGATCGCCTCAGCAAGCTGCCCCCAGCTGCCGCTGAATATGGCGTCATCAAGACTTATCTCGATTGGCTGACGTCCCTTCCCTGGAACGTTTCGACTGAGAACGAGATTGACATCAAGAAGACGCGCGAGATCCTCGATGCCGACCATTACGGACTCGACAAGATCAAGGACCGGATTCTTGAGTATCTTGCCGTACGCAAGCTGAAGCTGGATCAGGTTGCTGACGAGGGGGAAACCCAGGCGGCTCATCGTGAGCCGATCCTTTGCTTCGTTGGCCCTCCAGGCGTGGGTAAGACCAGCCTAGCGCAGAGTATAGCGAGAGGCCTTGGTCGTGAGGTGACGCGTATGTCCCTTGGTGGCGTGCGGGATGAATCGGAGATCCGCGGACATCGCCGCACATATGTCGGTGCGATGCCGGGGCGGATTATCCAGGCGATTCGTCGAGCGGGCAGCAACGATCCGGTCTTCGTCCTCGACGAGGTCGACAAGCTGGGCAACGACTGGCGGGGAGATCCGTCATCGGCGCTGTTGGAGGTCCTAGATCCCGAGCAAAACAACGATTTTCGGGATCACTATCTCGATGTGCCGTTCGATCTCTCGAAAGTCATGTTCATTGCTACGGCGAACATGCTCGATTCCATACCGGCGCCGCTTCGCGACCGCATGGAGATCGTCGAGCTCAGCAGCTACACGGACGATGAGAAGTTACAGATTGCGAAGCGATATCTGGTGCCGAAGCAGATGAAGGCAAACGGTCTGGGTAGCCAGGAGATTGCCTGGGATGATGATGCGCTCATGAGCATCATCCAGCACTACACACGGGAATCCGGCGTTCGGAATCTCGAACGCGAGATTGGAACGGCCGCCCGGAAGATCGCGACCATCGTTGCCAAGGGCGATAACGCGCCGCAAACGATCGGGAAGCGGGAGATTCGGGATTATCTCGGCCGCCCGCGCTACTTCTACGAGGAGCGTGAGCAGCGGACGGCACAGCCAGGAGTGGCGATCGGCGTTGGTGTCAACAGCTTCGGTGGGGACATCATGTTCATTGAGGCGACGCGGATGCCGGGCAAGGGAAGCTTGACGGTGACCGGTCAGCTCGGAGATGTCATGAAGGAGTCGGCAACTGCCGCGTTCTCCTTCGTGCGGTCGAAGACCAGGGAGTTGGGGATCGACCCCGATTTTTACAAGGATTCGGATATCCACATTCACGTTCCGGCTGGTGCTATCCCTAAGGACAGTCCTTCCGCTGGCGTCGCGATGACCACCGCGCTCGTTTCGTTGCTCGCCGGAGTCTCTGTCCGTGACGATGTGGCGATGACTGGCGAGATCACCCTGCGAGGTCAGGTGCTGCCGGTAGGCG
>JAUJLY010000182.1 GCA_030447145.1 Thermomicrobiales bacterium | reverse complement strand
CGACCATCTTCGCGGCCCGACGGGTGGTGCCGCCGCTCTTGATCGCGCCCGCGGCACGGTCGCCGACCTTGAGGAAGCTCATGAGGCCAGAGCTGGTGCCACCGCCGGTGAGGGGCTCGCCACCACCGCGGATCTTGGAGAAGTTGGTGCCGGTGCCGGAGCCGTACTTGAAGAGACGGGCCTCGCGGATCCAGAGATCCATGATGCCGTTGTCGTTGACGAGGTCATCCTCGACGTTCTGGATGAAGCAGGCATGCGGCTGTGGCCGAGTGTAGGCGTCCTCACTCTGCCTGACAACGGAGGGCTCGGCCGGATCGACGTAGAAGTGGCCCTGTGAGGGACCGGTGATGCCATATGCCCAGGCGAGACCCGTGTTGAACCACTGCGGCGAGTTCGGCGCGGCCATCTGGGTGGCGAGCATGAACTTCAGCTCGTCCTCGAAGGCCTGCGCGTCGTCCGTGGAGGCGAAGTAGCTGTTCGTCTCGCCCCAGTGTCGCCAGGTGCCGACGAGGCGGTGGATCACCTGCTTCGCGGACCGCTCCGGGCCGAGCTCCGGCTTGCCGTTGGCATCGAGCTTCGGGTTGCCCTCGGCGTCGACCTGCGGCACGCCCGCCTTGCGGAAGTACTTGGAGACCATGATGTCGGTGGCGACCTGGGACCAGGCAGCTGGGATCTCCGCATCCTTCATCTCGAAGACGACGGAGCCATCCGGATTGGTGATCCGGGAGGTTCGCCGCGTCCACGCGATGGAGCCGAACGGGTCCTGCCCCGCCTGCGTGAATACCCGCGAGACGGAGAGTCCCGCGCTCGATCCTGGCGCGTTCACCCGTCCGGATCGTTCTCCCTTGCTGCCTGTCATATCGCTACCCCTTCGATGTCGCTGCTCTCATACCTGTACCCGGTGACTGACCGGTTGGTATGAATGACTTCGGACGACTTCCCGCAATCAGGAAGCTGTTGATGATGGCCGGGGCCTTCCCGGACGGTTCCCCTGTGCCGGAGACTGACGGTTGCGCGGCCGACCCTCGCAACCGCCGGCTCTCAAGCGTTTCACCAGTGTACGTACACCTCGCGCAAAACTCAATACCTTTTCACCATTTGCCGGCTCTCGAGCTCCCCTTCTGCGGCTTTCAGGGCGGTTGACCCTGATCGCTCAGGGACTGTACGCACACCCCACGCCACTACATATTGCACCTCGATCCGCTGGTTCAGCCCACATGTAGTGTTGTGGGGATTCCAAGTATATTGACGACGCTGGAAATAGCAACCTATTCCAGCGTGTCAAAAATCGGTGTTGGGGCGCCTCGTCTCGCAGCCATCCAGGCCGCCATTGACTTCGGTATAACGGCGTTGGGCACTCGAGATGGCCAAGAGCGTATTGACGGACTGTCACCACACCAACTGCCTATCTTGACTCTATCAGAACATATGTTCTTGTCAACGGCCTTCGTGGGGTGAAACGTGCCCACCAAATGTTGTGGAGGGAGCGCTAAAGGGACGCAAGGCGCTGAACGCAAGAACAGGTGTGGGAGTGTCATATGGTGGAGGCGCTTGTCGTGATGGAGAACGCCATTCACACGCCGCAAGATCAAAGAAGTGAGGAGGCAGCACCGATCGTAGACTTGCTGACTTACGATACGGTATTTAGCGCTTCACGAGAAAGTAAAGGCATGTCGAGCGAGTCCTGGGCGAAATCGATTTTCGCAATCACCGTGTTTACGGAGCATCTTGCGCCGATGAAGGAGTTCTACGGACGCGTGTTCGACCTGCCGTATGTTTTCGAAGGAGGTACGTCCGCCGTGTTCGCGTTCGGCGAAACACTGATCAATATCATCGACCTTGCCGGGGCCCCGGAGTTGATCGCCCCTGCACCTGTTGCAGGACCAAACGCAGGCACACGCAGCATGTTTACCATTCAGGTGGAGGATGTCGATGCGCTGTACGCCCAACTTGTCGGCAAGGGCGTGACGTTCCTGAACGGGCCAATCGATCGGCCGTGGGGGCCACGCACAGCGACATTTTCGGATCCGGCCGGGCACATGTGGGAGATCGCAAGCTGATATCGAGCGAAACGGACCTCCTGCTGCGTTACCTCAACGGCCAACGCCGACACCTGCTGAACATGATGGAGGGACTCGATGATGCGACATTGATGCGGCGGATGCTGCCATCCCAGTGGTCGCCAGCGGCGCTGGTGAACCATTTGACGCACGATGTCGAACGGTTCTGGTTTCGGCAGGTGGTCGCGAATGAGCCAAACGGTTTCCAGTTGCCGGACGGCATGGAAGAAGCCTGGTGGATCTCCGCGGACGCGCCTCCACGCGACATCCTGGATGCGTATCGGGCAGAGGGTGCCTACAGCGATGAAATCGTGCGGGCATGTGGTCTTGACGACGAACCGCTATGGTGGGATGAATCCATGTTTGGGCCGGGATCTCGGCCGGACAATCTTCGCGATGTGATCCTGCATGTGATCACGGAAACCGCAACCCATGCCGGACACATGGATGTCGTGCGTGAACTCATCGACGGCAAGCAGAATATGGTGTTCACCAGCGAACCGTCGGAATGATGCCAGGGATGCGAATGATTAACAACCCGTGATCTCCTGCCATGAATCCAGCGACTCTTGAGCGACGTCAGTGGCATCGAACGACGCCCGCGCTTCCTGATCGCAAGCACAACGATCAACGATTGGTCGATGACCCCCGATCACGCCCACGTGAACGCCGGCAAGCTGATCGACGCCTTCATTCGGGGAAATCCCGGCTTTGACAGAACGCCCTTCGAATCGGTGAGCGGTCGACTGACGCGTTGTCATCTCCGCGGGCTCGAGCGATGTCCTGCCGGGGCTGCTGGGGATCAGTCGGGCATGGGAGCGTCGCTACTCCGCGGGATCGATACGGAAAAGCTCGACCTTCGATGCGGCGTTCTCCCACTCATCCGGATCGGACGAACTCACGTTCCCCATGATCCGGAACGGGTAAACACCGAGCGGCTGGATAGAGGGATACGCGCGCATGACGCGGCGTTTGTCGTCATGATCCGTTACTTCGGTGAGGCGTACGGCAGTGGCCTTCCTGCCATGGAGTAACTCCGCCGTGCCCGTCGAACGCATGTTCCTCGCCCATTTGGAGCCAGGAATGCCGACGATTACATGCCGCTGTCCAACGTGCGAAAACGGGGTAATCACGACCTTGCGAACCCTGCCGGTTCGGCATCCGTTCATGCGGAGCACATGCGCTCCCGGGACCGGTACGCCAAGGCCGTTGAGCGTGAGCAACAGGCGGTTGAGTGGTTGGACCCACCAGGGCAGACGCAGCTCCGGTGTTTCCCTTGTGGTTGTCATGATCACGACCCTCCCGTTGGTGCCAGGCGAAGACTATCGAAACAATCCCTGGCCCGTGTCGCCACATTGGCAAGGCCGGTCTCCACGTGTTCGGTAGATATGACGCGCCTATCGATACGATGAGAAGACTCCAGGCGCCCTCTCATGGATCTCCACAGACTGGTGAGCGCAGCATGCCACGGAAGACAGGCGCCATCACCAGTTTGCGAACCATCCGGTCTCGTTCAAGAATACCCCTGCTACCTGCGACACGGTGTTTCCAAGGGCCGCATTATGGGAGGAACGCCAAAGGTTCGTCAGTTCCTTCCTTTCCGAGGCACCAGCCCTGGCACCCAGGGGCATCTGGGATGGCCCACTGGGAGGTCATTGACGGGGTGAGCGGAGGGGGGCGCTGCCCGTCGGTAAGCGCGCAGGATCCCACGGCCTTGTGCCTCTGAATGACGGAAGGGTTATGGGCGTCAGGACTGTGCCTCATCGTGCCGAGAGTCACACCTGATGATCCCTCGACTACGCTCGGGACGACAATCCATTAGGGTGCCGACATCGAGCCCATGGCGCCCTGTGCACCCCACGCCCCATGCGCTGAAGGCGCCCCCGGCATGGACGGTAGAGGTGGAAAGCACTGCGGATTACACGCATCAGACCGGCGGATTCTCCTGGCTCCAAAGGCCACATTCCACCCCGGTGCCGCCGTACACTGGTTTCGCAGGTTTCTGCTCCTGGCCCTTTGCCCCATTTGTGGATCATCTTCATGCCCGAAACACCCGGCAGAACGCTCCTGCCCTGGCTTTCGCTGCTCACCATCTGGATTGTCTGGGGCTCGACCTATCTCGGCATGGCGGCCGCGGTTGAGACCATCCCACCCTTCCTGATGACGGCCGGGCGGTTCCTGCTTGCTGCGCCGCTCCTGCTGATGCTCGCGATCCCTGCCTGGCGCAAGGGGAACGTGCGCGTGACACCGACCGAGATCCGGTCGACGGCGATTCTCGGTGTCGTCCTATTGCTCGGCGGCACCGGGCTCGTCGGCCTGGCGGAAACCGAGCTGGATTCGAGCCTAGCCGCGCTGATCGTGGCGATGTCCCCGATTTGGATGGCCCTGTTCACGATGACGCAGACGCGGCGCTCGCCTGACCCTCGAGTGCTGGGCGCGCTCATGATGGGCATCGTCGGCATCGGTGTGATGGTCGGGGGTCCCGGCGGGAGCGTGCCGATCATCCCCGCGCTCACCGTGTTCGTCTCCACCCTGTTCTGGTCGGGCGGGACGGTGATGGCTCGCTATTTGCCGCTTCCCCGTCATCCGTTCGTAAGCTCTGGCCTGCAGATGACCTTCGGCGGCGTGGCCCTGCTCCTTGTCGCAAGCGTGCGTGGAGAGTTTGCCCAGTTCGCGATAGACGATGTCTCCGGCCGCTCATGGCTCGGTTTCTTCTGGCTACTCATCGCGGGCTCGCTCCTCGCCTACAGCGCCTACATGCATGCGAACGCGATGCTCCCGATCGAGATCGTCTCCACGTATGCCTACATCAACCCGGTGCTGGCCGTGCTGCTCGGCGCGACGCTGGACGATGACGCGATCGGCCTCAACGTGCTGATCGGCGGCGGCATCATCGTGCTGGCGGTGATCTTCATCGTCAGCGGCCGTGCCGTGCAGCGGCGCGCGCCGGTCGAGGAGACATCGTGAGGCGTCAGTCGTTCACGCCAGCGGCATTTCCGAATGCTCGCCGAATAATTTATGAACAACATCTGCGATCGACTCCAGGCGAGTGAACGCGAACTTAGTCAGAACCCGAATATTGGGTCGTTCACCCTTCACCCCTTGTGCGTTGCCTTTGGTGTGCATACCAATCTTTAGGTTCTTGAGGCTCGCGAGCGGTTCACCTGGCCCTTCACCAAACCACAGAAAGTGGTCGAACTCCAGCGATTGCTGATCGAAGAACATCCAGATAACGCAACCGCTTGGCTTAAGGGCAAGGTCCTTATTGACGTTCACCCGGGCCGCTGCGGATCCGACATGTGATGTCTTGAGCTGGATATGTCGCATTACGGCGTTCGCCTCAAGCACGATGTCATAGCCACTGTTGTCTACCTGGCTCTTCAGCATCTCGATGTGCGGAAGCTGGTTGCGCCAGCGATAGCGCATCACTTCGCCGACAAAGAGATGTTCCAAAACCATCTCGCGATAGGACGAGTGTATGCTGTGCTGGGCGATGTCCACCGTGATTGCAACTCCTTGTTCCCACCACCTCGAAGAGAATTGTTCTCCGCTTCTGGTACGTGACCACATGTCTACCCTGATCATAGCCGTGCTGGCCGTCACCAGTCGCGCATTCCCACACAGTAGGGGTGAGTGGACGAGCTATGTTGCAACCCCATACGCGGCGCGGTAGAACGTGTCGATCGCGCCCATCATCGGGCCGCCGAGCATTACCTGCATGAGGCCGATGCCGATGAGACCGGTGTTCGGGTCGTTGAACCAGATGGTGCCGTAGCCGCCCATCCAACTGTACCGGCCGGGCTCGCCGTACGCGTCAGGGGCGGTGGTAATGCCCATCCCGTACCCCCAGCCGATTGTGTTCCAGAAGCCGGGGAAGAACGCATCGTCCGTCTTCTGCGCCGGATTAATGTGGTCCCGCGTCATCGTCGCCACCGACGCCTCGGACAGTAGCCACACGCCATCAAGCTCCCCGCCTCGCATAAGCATGGACGCGAAGCGGTGATAGTCCCGTCCGGTGGATACCAATTCGCCGTGCGAGACGTCGAAGGGCGGCATCCCAACGTAGTAGCCACCGCCGGCTGGCTCGTCCTCGACCAACTTGCCGTCGTCGTCATAGTGGTAGGCCACCACGAGGCAGCGGGCCGGTTCTCCATCGATGAACTTGGCGGTGTCGGGCATCCCGAGCGGGTGGAAGTTCTGCCCGGGGAGGTGTTCGCCCAGGCGGGTGCCGGTGACGCGGGAGAGCGG
>JAUJLY010000181.1 GCA_030447145.1 Thermomicrobiales bacterium | reverse complement strand
GCGATCGAGGCATTGCTGCACCAGATCACTCCTGTTGCCCTTGTACCCATTGATCCGGGCGCCCCAGGCGACATTCTCGTGGATGCTCTTCGGGAAGGGGTTCGGCCGTTGAAACACCATCCCGATGCGCCGCCGAACCTCAACCGGGTCCACTCCCCTGCTATTCACGTCCTGCCCGTGATACTCGACCGTCCCCTCGACACGAGCCGTCGGAATGAGATCGTTCATGCGGTTGATGCATCGCAGGACGGTGCTCTTGCCACAACCTGACGGACCAATGAACGACGTGGTCGCATCCTGCGCAATGTCCATGTCGACATCCTTCACCGCGTGGAAGGCGCCATAGAAGACATTGAGCTCCCTGATGCGGAGCACAGGAGCGCGCGGACTCGCTACCTCCTGAGGCAATGCGGGCGAATCGCTGGGTCCTTGCTGAACCGAGATGCGAACGGTATCTCGCTGGATGCCGGAGTCAACAGCCATGGGTTAGATCCTCGTTTTCTTGCTGAAGTAGTGGCGCAGACCGATCGCCAGGGAGTTAACGATGAGCAGCACGATCATGAGAACGATGATCGCGGCTGCTGCAAGATGCTCGAATTCAGGCTGGGGTCTACCCGTCCAGTTGTAGATCTGAAGGGGCATGACCATAAACGGATCTGTCGGACTGCCAGGCCGGAAGAGGACCTGGCTCGCCCCTCCCACCACGATCAGCGGTGCTGTCTCTCCAATAGCGCGGGACATCGCCAGGATGACGCCCGTGAGGATGCCGGGAAATGCGACGGGCAGGACGTGGCTCCGCACCGTCTGCCATTTCGTAGCGCCAAGCCCATACGACGCCTGCCTCAGGCTCGACGGCACCGCCCGGATCGCCTCTCTGGCTGAGATGACGACGATTAGAAGAATCAGGATCGCCATGGTGAAGGCCCCGGCAAGGACTGACCGCCCCATGTTCATCAGGTCGACAAAGACCACCAGGCCAAGGAGCCCGTAGACGATTGAAGGGACACCCGCCAGGTTCGAGATATTCGTCTGGATGAAGGCGGTCCAGCGGTTCTTTTCCGCGTATTCCTCAAGATAGATCGCCGTGCCAAGTCCAAGCACAAAGGACAATACGGCGGATCCCAATACGACCCAGATCGATCCCCAGATCGCCGAGTTCATACCCGCCTGCTCAGGGATCCGCGAAGGCATCTCGGTGATCAGGTTCCAGCTTAGCCAGGGAAGACCGGGGACGAGGATGGAATAGAGCAGCATGCCAAGGAGGACGATCGCGAGAGCAGTCGATGCAAAAAAGATCCAGCGCCAAAACTCACTGAGTACGCGCCGCACTCTCAGCCGGGCGTGATATTGCTCGCTGCCTTGAGCAGTGGTAACACTGGTGCTCATTCGTATTCCTCCTGGTACCGCTTCGTCACCCACTGACTAAGCAGGTTCATCAGGTACGTCATAGCGAAGAGCAACAGTCCAACCCCGAAGAGTGAGTGAAATGCTGTCGACTCGCGGGAAATGTCGCTGCTGAAGGTGTAGGCAATAAACCCGGTCATGGTCTGCATGCTCTCCGTCAGGTCCCACCAGCCGTCGCTTCCACCACTCTGTCCTGCCGGCGCCTGCCCGGCAGCCACAGCGACAATCATCGTTTCGCCGATCGCCCGGGAGATAGCAAGAAGGAACGACGCCACGATTCCAGAGACAGCTGCGGGCACGACGACACGTACCGAGGTCTCGAATTTTGTCGCACCGAGGGCGAATCCTGCCTCGCGGAGTGACCTCGGTACCGCACGAAGCGCATCCTCGGAGAGCGAGGTAACGGTGGGAAGCGCCATGATCCCGATCGCGATACCAGCAGACAGGCCGTTGAAGGTTCCGATTCCCGGAATCAGTGGTTGCAACAAGACGGGTGTGATGAACGTCAAGGCAAAAAACCCGTACACGATCGTCGGCACGCCAGCAAGTACTTCCAGGATCGGTTTGAGAACCGACCGGCCTCTTTCGCTTGCGATCTCGCTCAGATAAATGGCCGCTCCCAGCCCCAACGGCAGGGAAATGATGGCAGCCACAACAGACGTCATGAGCGTTCCCATAACCAGTGGCACTACGCCAAATTCCTGCTGGGAGCCCGAAAAGAGCGGCGTCCACGTTGATCCTGCAAGGAAATTCCAGAATGGAATGTCCCTGAAGAATCGAAGCGCTTCATACAACAGGATGGCGATAATCCCGACGGTCGTTGCCACCGTGACCAGGGAGCAGGCGACCAGGACGTATTTGACCAACCGCTCTGACGCCTGGCGCTTTTTCTTGCCAGAGAGATCCAGCGGTGCCCTCTCCTCGGGTCTTGGCGGCGTGGTCGTCATCGATACCACTCAGAGTCTCCAGACTGGATGCAGTGAGAACCTCTCGGGGTGCATCCCGTCGGCGTGCCGGCCGGATGCATCACGAGGGATCACCAGGTGGCTAGGCAGCCGGGCTAGCCACTGGAGAAGCTGCGGGGCTCGCCTCTCCCCCGGTCTCGCTATTCGGTGGCAGGGATCCGTCGATCGCCGCAAGCACATCCTCATAAACGGCCTGCTCGACGTCGTCAGGAAGGGGAATGTAGCCCACGGACGGAGCAATCTCGTCCGCCGTTGCGGCGTAAAACTTCACGAACTCCTGAAGCTCGGGCCGACTCTGGAGCTCGTTGGCGTTCACGTAGATAAAGAGCGTGCGGGCAAGCGGTGCGTAGGACCCATCGGCGATGGTTTCGATGCTGGGTGCTACAGGACCACTACCAGCATCAATTGCGACGGCCTTTAGCGTGTCCTGGTTATTCTCGTAATAGGAAAAGCCGAAGTAGCCGAGGGCATACGGGCTGCCGGCCACGCCCTGAACGAGGACATTATCGTCCTCGCTGGGTATGTAGTCCGTGCGGACCTCACCGTCCTCACCGAGAATCGCCTCACTGAAGTAGTCGAAGGTCCCGGACGCCGTGCCGGGTCCATAGAGCTCGATAGGCTCTGCCGGCCATTCTGGACGGACATCTGCCCAGGTGGCGATGCCGCCGTCCGCGGCCCAGATCTGGGCGAGTTCCTCTACGGTGAGATTGGTAACGAAGTCGTTCTCGGCGGAGACAGCGACGGTGATTCCGTCATAGGCCACCGGGAAGCGGTACCATGGAATTCCGTTTTCCCGGGCAAGCGCGGCCTCCTCGTCGCTGATTTGACGGGAAGCGTTGGCAATCGCAATCTCGCCGTTGACGAAGCGTTCGAAGCCGCTACCGGAGCCAGAGATGCCATTGGTGACCCGAACATCCGGTGCCACGGCGGCAAACTCCTCGATCGCAGCCTCGGACAGGGGCCCAAGCGTCGAGGAGCCGTCTGCCTCGAATTCCCCGCTAAGCTCGGCCTCCTCGGCTGGTTCATAGACGACCGCATCGTCCTGCGCAAAGACGCGAGTCATCGGAGCAATCGCCACCGTACCAGCGACAGCAAGCGAAAACGTTCGGCGAGAGATACGAAGATCGTTCAAGTACATACGGGCCACTCCTCAATTCTGTACGAGAGCATTCGGGCCTCCAGCAGAGCCATTCTGCGTTGCGGGCCACGTGTCACTAGTGCTGGCGATGCAGGCTCTAACGCCCGGCTCAGACAGCTTCGAGGTCATTCACGGAATATGGTCTCTTGATGACGCGAGTCATGCTAGCTTCGACGACACCGGTCATCCCGTCTAATGGGTCGTCGTTCAGGATCGGTTCGTCACCGAGGACGAATCGATAGCCGGCGCCGTAGACGGTCCGGACGCATTCCTGGCTCATCCCGGCTGCCTGGAGCTTTGCGCGCAACCAGGAAATGTGGACATCCACCGTTCGCTCCTCGACGATAATCTCGTCGCCCCACACAAGGCCGAGCAGATCCTGCCGGCGGAAGACCCTTCCCGGTTCCATGGCGAGCGTTACGAGGAGCGCGAACTCTTTCGGCCGCAACCGAAGTTCACCGCCATTCACGGCGGCACATCGACGATCCGGCCATATACTCAGTGGCCCTCTCATCAGCACCCCGGAAGGACGGGCTGATGGAAGTGCCGAGCGTCGAACCGCTGCCCTTACACGTGCGAGCAATTCGCGAAGCGCAAACGGTTTGACGACATAGTCGTCGGCGCCGAGCTCAAATCCGTCCACCTTGTCTTGCTCCTCGCCTCTCGCCGAGAGCAAAAGGACAGCAACATCGAGGTGAGCCCGAATGTTTCGGAGCACCTGCATGCCGCTCATCCCCGGCAGCATCACGTCGAGGATGACCAGGTCCAGTGACGCACCCTGATCCCCTACAACATCGAGCGCCGCCTGACCGCTGTCTGCGGTCAGCACCCGGTAGCCCTCTCGCGTCAGGTTGAACGCAAGCGTGCTCCGTAGGGTTGGGTCGTCCTCGACTATGAGCACTGTGACGCCATCGTTGTCGGATCGATGGGCTACGACCACCAGGGCATCTCCACCGCGTCAGTCCTGAGACTCCGGAAAGGAACTCGAAACCGTCTACATCAGCGATGGTAGGGGCTGGACGTTAAGGGAGAGTAAGGCCAATGTTAAATTGCATCCACTGGAATGTAAAATCTGCGCCATGCCCGTTAACAGGAGCAAAGACCTTGCGGCCACGTGATGCAGAACGGCGACCCTCCACCAGCGCAGCAACCGTTCGGGATCAGGACTCTGGCGTTGCCGAGGGTGAGGAAGTGGGATCCTTGGGCGCAGCGGGAAGCACGTCTCCAGTCTGCAGCATCCCGACAGCTGTCGCTAGAGCCGGATCGCCGCCCGTCGCGGCATGCTCTTCGGCCGCCACGTCGACGTCTGGTTTGATCCCCTGTTCCTGTATCCGTCCCATGTCGGGAGTGAACCATTCGGCTACGGTGACACGCAGCGTTGCGCCGTCGTCGAAGGAGAAGATGCGCTGGACCGACCCCTTGCCATATGTCTGCTCACCTATGACAACCGCTCGACCGTAGTCCTTCAGCGCACCGACGACGATTTCCGCGGCGCTCGCCGTGCCGCGATCGACAAGCACCACCATCGGGAGATCGGAGAACGGGCTGTTCTCATCCCGGAGAATGGGCAGCGGTATCTCCTCCCCCGCCTCGGGGGAAATGTCTTCATACAGGGCGGGGCCAACATCCGGATCGAGAAATCGCCCAAGGACCCCTTGGGCTGAGGTCACCCAGCCACCACTGTTGCCACGCAGATCGAGGACTATTCCGGTCGCGCCTTGCTGCTCTAACGTCCGGATCGCATCCTCGATTTCTGCTAGCGTGTCGTTGCCAAAGATGGTAATGCGGAGCCAGCCGATAGTCGTTCCGTCGATTATCCGCAAGGTGACGGGCGGCACGACGATCTCCTCCCGGACCAGCTCCAGCTCTATGGTGTCTCCTGTTTCTGGCCGCGTCAGGGAGAGCCCGACGGTGGTCCCCACCTCGCCACGGAGCTGCCGCACGATCCCATCGAAGTTCTCTGGATCGACCGGCTGATTGTCGATGCGCTCGATGACGTCGCCTCGTCGGATACCGGCATCGTCGGCGGGAGAGTCCGCGACCACGTTGGCGACCACAACGGCCCCCTCATCAACGGCCACATCGATGCCCGTGCCGCCATAGCGGCCCTCCAGGTCTTCCAGTGCCGTCGCCGACAGCTCCGGCCCGAGGTACCTGGTGTACTCGTCGTCCAGTGAGGAGAGCGCACCGATGATCGCCTGCTGCTCCATCTGGCGATCGAGCCGCTCCCTCTCTTCCTGAGATGTGGGGCGATAGTAGTAGCTCTCGTCGATAACACCGGCGACTGCTTCCAGATCAGCGAATGGCCTATCCGAGGGCGTGAAGCCCTGCACCACATATCGTTCGAGTACCATGCCTCCAGCTAAACCGGTGAGCAAAAGCAGCAGTACCACGGCTGCCATGCGGATGTAAAAATGCAATGGACCGAGATTGCTGAAGCCCGGCGGCCGGGAGGAATGCCGCGCCGGAGGAAGGTTGTCAGGTACGAACGAGGTCATGCGAGAGCTCCAGCTGCGAGAATGGACGATCGTTCACTCGAAACATTGTACGCATGGGAGAAACGCCCCCTCCCCTTCTCGTGGAAGACATGCTGATGCTGCTGGTTGTTGACGTTGGAAACACCAACACCGTCTTCGGAGTCTATGACTTGCAATCGGACGCGCTCAGGACAACCGTGCGCGCAGCGACCCGCCGGGACCGCATGCCCGATGAGTGGTTTGCCATTCTTGCGCCGGTCCTCGCCTCCGACAGCATCGATCCGCGATCCATCGAGGCGATGGTCATCTCGAGTGTCGTGCCGAGCGTGGCGCGCTGGCTCTCG
>JAUJLY010000180.1 GCA_030447145.1 Thermomicrobiales bacterium | reverse complement strand
AGAGGAGAAATGGAAGGACCTTGGCCGTCCAGCTCTTGCGAATGCCCATCGCCCGTTTCATCGAGTAGCCGATGAGCGAGGTGATTGCTCCGCTCCGGCCACGCCGTGGGCCATCGTAGTGCTTGTATCCGCGATCGAAGATCTCACCGTATCGCTGCGGTGCCTCCGGTGTGGCAGGTACAGGGTTAGTCGACACGGTTCACCTCCCGGGCAGCCCCGACGTTACCGAGATAGATGTCCTCAAGCGATCGTGCCTGGGAACGCATGCCGCGGATCACCAAGTGCTGGGCAACGGCAATATCGCGAACGAGGTCATACACCCGCTCGTCCTCGACCTTGATCAGGAGCTGGTCGTAGGAGCTGGTTTCAGATTCGAATCGTTTGGCCTGGACTCCTTGCGCCGCCAGGGCTGCGGCGAACTGATCGGCACCGCTTTCGAGCTGCAGCGCGACTTCACCGGTCAGGGTATTGACATCCCCGAGCGGCTGTAAGGTGATCAGCCGCCCGCCATCCAGAATGACGACGTAGTCGCAGACACGCTCGATGTCCTCGAGGATATGGGAGGAGAAGACCACCGAAATCCCCATCGTCTTGTGGATCCGCTCAACCAGCTCAAGCATCTCGTCCCGCCCCTTCGGATCCATGCCCGCCGTCGGCTCATCCAAAAAAACGAGTTTTGGGTCGTGCACGATCGCCTGAGCCAGCTTCGCCCGCTGCCGCATGCCGGTCGAGAATCCCTTGATCAGGCGATAGCGCTCTTCGCCGAGGCCCACCTGGTACAGCACGTCCGCGGCGCGCTGCCGGGCCTGACGCGGTGGCAGGCCGCTCATCTCCGCCATGTGTCCGACGAAATCGGCTGCCGTCGTGGACATCGGCAGGGCATCCGCCTCGGGCATATAGCCGACGTGCTCGCGCACCTTGATGCCCTCAGTCCGGGTGTCGTATCCAACGACACGAGCGCTGCCTTCCGAAGGCTGGATGATTCCGAGCAGACTGCGGATCAGCGTCGATTTCCCGGCGCCATTCGCGCCAAGCAGCCCGACGGATGCCCGTGGGATGGACAGGTCGATACTGTCGAGCGCCAGGAACTTGCCATAGCGCTTGGAAAAGCCCCGGGTCTCGATGATGGCGTCCGAATTCGGTTCCGGAACCGGTGATGTGGAAGATGACATGAACGAGAACGGCCTCTCTCACAAGTGGACGACTCCGCGGCCAGTATTGACCGAGGGTTCTTGATGACGGTAGACCGGTAAGGCCCGAGGGTCCCTGCTGTCGCAGTATATCAGTGCCCTGGCACCGCAGGTGCCAACAAGCCACATCATCGGTTTAACGGTGCCTGAGGAATTTCGGTTTCGGAATACATAGCGGAATCGGAAACGAAACCTAACCTTCGATGTCCGCACACGGAACAGTGATCTCTAAGGTGCCGGACCTCACCAGGAAATTCAGGACACTGTGGGCTGGGCAGTGATCGGCTATTCGATTTGGTCCAGGCATCCGGGTGTGCCTTCACCATCGTGATTGGCCCTGCTCAAATATCGCCGCCTGCGCCCCTGGGCTGACGTAGCGATGGGAACCGTTGGGTAATGGCTGCGATGCTTGCGAGCGCCATGAGACAGGAGACGACCATCGCCACTGGCGTCCCAAGTTGACTCGCCAGCGCGCCGACAAGCAGTTGTCCGAATGGCAGCATCCCCCAGGTCAGCAGGTAAATGGAGAGCACGCGACCACGAATCTCATCCTCGACGCTGAGTTGCAGTGCAGTCTGGTTCAGCGCCAGGAACGAGGCGCTCATCCATCCGGCGATAAAGAGCAACACCACCGCTGCCACCGCAATTGGCGTGAGCGAAAACGCCAGAATGGTGGCGGCAAACGCAGCGGCAGTGATGATCTGCGCAGAAGAACTACCTCGACCGCCCGACGCACGCGCGACCGACAGCGACCCTGCCACCGTGCCGAGACCGGTACTGGCGAGCAGTACGCCCAATCCTGAAGAGCCCAGCCCGAGTACATCACGCGCAAAGACCGGCATGAGGTTGATATAGGGCATCACGAGGACCGTCGGGGCCAGCGCCAGCACGATGAGGCCAAGCAGATAGGGCCTCTGTGCAACTACCCGTGCGCCGACGGTGAGGCTGGACAGTCCTCGCTCGACACCGGGTTTCGATTCCGGGGCCAGTGAGGGGAGCCGGGTGGTCATCGCAAGCGCCAGCGTCTGCATCACCGCGGCGACCGCGAACGTCTCCGCGACCCCCAGGACTCCAATAAGAACGCCAGCAAGCGATGGCCCAACTACCCTGGTCGCGTTCTGGCTGGCGGAGTTAAGCGCCACGGCATTAGCCATATCTCGACGCTCGACGAGCGAGGGAACGATCGCCGTACGTGTCGGGAAGATGAAGGACATGATCGCGCCGTAGGCAGCTACCAGCACCAACAGGGGCCAGCGCTCGATACGGCCGGTGCTGACCAGGAGCGCGAAGATCGCCGAGACCACCATGACGCCGACCTGGGCCGCGAGGAGGACATTGCGCCGGTCAAAACGATCGATGATCACACCCGCCGGCAGGGAGATCAGGAGAAGGGGGATTCCGCCAACGAATCCGGCCATCGCGACGAAGAACGGCGAGTCGGTCAACTGCAACGCCAGCCAACCCACCGCAACCTGATACATCCAAAAGGCAGTGTTGGTTGCCAATGTGGCAAGCATGAGCTGCCGGAACGCAGGATAGGCGCGCACCGAATGCATGATGCCGCGCGGCGAGCCATCACGCTCCGATCCCGTTTGGGAAGGCCGGCGAGTTTCGCTTGAAGTCGATGACACGTTCGTGGTCTCGGTCCCATTCCTTACGGCCGCCCCGACCTGCCAGCAATCGCAGGTATCGGGAGGGCCGCGATCCTATCCTGCTGCCAGGCTCACCCCACAGTTCGGGCAGACGAGGTCGTCCTGGCCGATTGGGTGCCCACATACCGCGCATACCAGATCTTCCTGGGGAGCTGGCTTATGCCCATTCGATGCCTGGTCGGCTGCATCCCCCGGGTGTCCACCTTCCGGAGCCTTGATGCCGCTGTCACTGTCACGTGTCAATTGCTCGTCCACGGGAGCCTCCTTCTTCCTGGATACTATTCATCAGTGTGTGCCCAGTGAGGACAACACTCGCTTAGGCACTTTGCAGACCATCGTATACGCGGGGTCGTAGACATTGCCGACCTCGTACTGCACGCACTGTCCCAGGAGCGCGCTTGCGGCTCGAACATCGAGCCCAAAGTCACTCTGCAGCCAGCGAACCATCTCGGTTGTTGCATGCTGGAGTGCCTGATCGAGCGGACGGGCGTTGCCAACGGTGAAGATTTCGTGGTCGTTTTCGCCTCGCGGCCACTCGATGGATTCGCCTTTACGCAGATCGACCGAGAACTGGACATCCATCGAGATCTCGATCCCGGTACCCACGATCTCGCCATCCCCCTGGACCGCATGACCATCGCCCAGGGAAAAGAGCGCGCCAGGCTCGAAGATGGGCAGGTAGACCGTCACACCCTCCCGGAAACCCCGGTAGTCCATGTTGCCACCATGCTGCGCCGACGTCATCGTCGAGATTGCCTGACCGCCACGTGCGGCAACGCCAAAGCAACCCACCATCGGGTCGAGAGGAATTTGCAGACGTTCCAGCCCGGGGATCGGCTCCAGGGGCGCTGCCGTCCACGCGTCGTAGTCGATCTTCCAGTCAAAGCGCGGCAGATCCTGCAACTCGTGGACGAACTCCGGCTCGACGACATTGGGCGCGAGCAGCGCATTGGTAAACCCGGTGTCGCGGTTTGGCCGGATCCATTCAAGCCGCACGATGAGGGTGTCACCCTTCTCCGTGCCATCGATAAAGAACGGCCCGGTTTGCGCATTGGGCGTTTCGGCTACTTTCCGCTTTGAGGCGTCCTGCCCGGTCGCATCCACGGTGGTTGTGATGACTGTGTCGCCCGGTGCGATGTGTAGCACGGGCGCGTGAGCACCCATCGTCGTGAAGTAGTGATCCGGCTCGAAGTGATGGGTGGCCATGGAGTGAACTCCCTCGTACGCGTCCGTCACCCCGAGCGGCGGGCGACGTCAAATCAATACGATGGAGCATATCAGCCCGGGACATGCTGCCAACCCCTCTGGAGCATCCGGGCGCGAAATGGTGAGGCGCGAGGATGAGCAGCTAAGCAACCGGGCGAACCCGGGCTCTGCCCTATTCTCCTGCAATCGCCAGCGGCAGGAAATCGATCCGGACTGAGGAGGGACGCCCGTGGGAGCCGGTGTCATGTGTGGAAGGAACGGCAGCCTGGACCCACACTGGTTTGGCCCGATTTGGGACTGTAATCTGATACCAGAGCTGGTAGCCCTCTGCGCTCGTCTCCGTGGAGTCCACCGGCCCGGACATGATGTCCTGCAGCTTGTACCGGGTACCAGGAAGTAGCGGCATCTCGCCGACCGGCTCCCCTTCTGGCGCGGATCTCAACTCCGTACGCTCCCCGGCGTCCTGCGCAACGACCACCTCAACGCCCTCAGGCACACCGCTCGTAAATGCCCGGGTTGCCATTACATGCGTCGGGTTCAACCACCCCATTGCTGCAGGGTGCTCCGGCGCATCGATTGGCCAGTAGCCCGGTCCCGGTGCGCAGTTGGGCCCACAGGCAAATCCATATCTGGGTGCCGCCCCATTGACTTCCGGGGTGATGAGAAAACGCCGGACCTCGAAGTGGAGGTGGCTTGGGGCGCGACCGTCGTCACGTCCCAGAACCGTGCGAAGCAGCTGGCCCCGGGCCACGGAACCGCTCTCAACGGCAAGGTCATAATCGAGGTGTCCGTACATCGAATAGAGGTCTTCAGCGTGGCGAACGATGACGACCGGCCCCGGATAGTCAAAGCCGGCGAAGACCACCTCACCATCCGCAACCGCATAGACACCGGCGCCACCGGCATCACCATCGAGCACGTAATAATCCTCAGCAGTATGCCACGCACCCGGGTTGAACCAGGTGTTCTCCGTTGCGAAGCCGTGTCGCATGAAGAACCCGTCACCGAACACCTCACCGGGATACCCAACCGGTATCGTCCAGTTCCAGCTGGCTGGGCAAGCGTTGGGGGGACAACGGTGCCCAAAGCCGTCGCCGCTGCGCCAGCGAGAAGCGTGCGCCGGGAGATGCGATGTTTCATGGTGCGTTGCCCTCCGCGTACATGCATTTGTCCTGCGCTCCCGCAACCGCCATGCCCAAGCTATCTCCCCAACTTACACTTGGGACACTAGAGCGGTACTCGATGCAAGTACCCGCCCTGGTATCGACCTTCGGTCGATCGGGCCAAGACCGCTTCGCGGGTGCGGCCCCTACAGTGGGCATTTGTTTCGATCACCGCTTTAAAATCCTGAACCGACGACACAACAGAACACCCATGCTGGATGGCTCCAGCATGGGTGTTGTCATCTGTAACGAGGTGGAATGCGGCGATCAGGTTGTCTTGCGCGGATCGAGCGCGTCCCGCAGGCCGTCGCCCATGTAGTTGATCGCAAGTACCGTCAAGAAGATCATGGTGCCGGGGATGATTGCCTCGTGCGGGCTGAACTGCAGGAGATCCTTCGCGTTGAAGAGCATCGCGCCCCAGGTCGGCACATCGTAGGGGAAGCCGAGGCCGAGAAAGGAGAGTGACGACTCGGTGATGATGGCGGAGCCGACCTCAAGCGTCGCCGCAACGATGATCGGGCTCATCACGTTCGGCAGGATATGCCTGAAGATAAGCGAGTTTTGCTCGGCACCAATCGATCGTGCAGCCTCGACGAACTCCTTCTCCTTCATCGAGAGGAAACTCGCCCGGACGAGACGCGCCGTCGGCATCCATGCGAGCAGACCAATGACACCCACAATGAGGATGAAGGTACCGACCTGAGCCGCACCGAAAACGGTCGCCGCCCAATTCTGCATCGATTGCTTGAAGAGGAAGGTAATGAGCAGCAGTAGCGGCAACTGCGGCAGGCTGATGAAGAGGTCGGTGATACGCATCAGGACGCTGTCGGTCAACCCCCCAAAGAACCCGGCTGCCGCGCCGACAAGCGTACCTCCGACCACCGCGATCAGTGCCGCGACGAGATCCGCCGCATTGCGCGCCACCTGGAGCGGCGGACCGGTGACGTCAACGGCTTTTGGCGTCACCGGAACTACCGCCCCGACGCCGACCGGGTTCGCGCGGCCGTGCTGAGCCTGCACGGTCTCAGCGACTTCAACGTCATGAGCGACCAGACCGGACGCTGGCTGAGGGCACTGCAGCGTGCTGGCGTCCCCACTCAAGCGTGGTGGCATCCCCGCGGACATGG
>JAUJLY010000179.1 GCA_030447145.1 Thermomicrobiales bacterium | reverse complement strand
GATCCTTCCAAATGGAAGTAGAGCAGTACCGGCCCTGAACCTGCGCTCCCTCTGTCCCGGAAGAGCTCCTCATTCGTGATCAGCATAAAGGCATCTTCCAGCTTCGCACCGGCAATCAGGGGCACTTCAGTCTGAGGATGAAGTCCAAAAACGAACTTCTCGAAACCAAGCTGGTCGCCATAAAACGCGATCCCCCGCTCCAGATCCTCGATGAACAGCATGGGTTGTACGTCTGACATGCTGGCCCCCTTAGTCTGCTGCTTCGCTCTTGTCGGCGTCATCGGCGAACTGGGTACGGTAAAGCTCCGCATAACGGCCGCCCTTCGCCAGTAATTCGTGGTGATTGCCCTGTTCCAGGATTCGCCCCGCCTCGATCACCAGGATCTGGTCCGCCGCCCGGACGGTCGAAAGCCGGTGCGCGATCACGACAGCCGTTCTGCCCGCCAGTGCCTCTCCCAGCGCCGCCTGCACCAGCGCCTCAGAGGTCGAGTCGAGATGTGCTGTCGCTTCGTCAAGGATCACCGCCCGCTGCTGCGCCAGCAGCAGCCTGGCGATGGTGAGCCGCTGACGCTCGCCGCCCGAGAAGCGATAGCCACGCTCCCCTACCATGGTGTCGAGCCCGTCCGGCAGTGCCGCGATCAGCGTGTCAAGCCGCACGCGTCGCAGGGCGTCCCAGATCTCCTGTTCCCTGGCATCGGGACGCGACAACGTCAGGTTGGCCCGCAAGGATTCATGGAACATGTGCCCATCCTGGGTGACCATCCCCAGCGTCGCCCGGATCGCGTCGAAGCTGAGATCCCGGACATCGATACCGCCAAGGCGTACTGCTCCCGAATCGACATCATAGAGACGCGGGATAAGCTGCGCGATGGTCGACTTGCCCGCGCCGGATGACCCGACGAGCGCCACCATCTGACCAGGTTCCACCCGGAACGAGACGTCATGCAATACCTCAACGCCGCCCCGGGTGTCGAGAGCCAGCACCTCTTCCAGCGAGGCAATCGAGACCTTGTCGGCGGTCGGGTAACTGAAGCTAACATGGTCGAACTCGACGGTGACCGGGCCATCCGGAACTGTCCGGGCATTCGGCTTCTCCTGGATCAGCGGCTTGAGGTCGAGCACCTCGAAGACACGCTCGAAGCTGACGAAGGCGCTCATCACATCGACCCGGGCGTTCGCCAACGCGGTGAGTGGCGCATAAAGCCGGGTCAGCAACAGCGCGAGGGAGACGACGGAGCCAGGCTCGAGGCTGCCCTGGATTGCATAGTAGCCACCAAGCCCGTAGACGACCGCGAGTGCCAGTGCCGAAACCAGGGTCAGCGCGGTAATGAAGACGAACTGGAGGATTGCGGTGCGGACGCCAATATCTCGCACGCGTCCTGCACGCGCGGCAAACTCGCGGGACTCCTCGTCAGGGCGGCCGTAGAGCTTTACGAGCGTGGCACCCGCGGCATTGAAGCGCTCGGTCATCTGCGTGCTCATTGTCGCGTTGTAGTTGGCCGACTCACGCTGCAATGCGGCCAGCCGGGCACCCATCCTCCGCGCCGGAACGACAAAGACGGGAAGCAGCACGAGCGCCAGCGCAGTGATCTGCCAGGAGATGCCCACCATAACGCCGAGTGTCAACGCCAGCATGACGAGGTTGCTGACGACTCCGGAAAGGGTGTTGGTGAAGGCGCGTTGGGCGCCGATGACATCGTTGTTGAGGCGGCTGACCAGCGCGCCGGTCCGGGTGCGGGTGAAAAAGGCGATCGGCATCTTCTGCACGTGGTTGTAGACCGCCGTCCGCAGGTCGAGGATCAAACCCTCACCAATGCTCGCCGAAAGCCAGCGCGAGACCAGCCCTACGCCTGCCTCGGCGATCGCAATGATCGCGATCAGCACGGCAAGCCGGATCACGACCCCCTGAGACTCGCTGTCGACAATCGCGTTAACAACACGTCCGGCGAGGACGGGCGTCGCTACCGCAAGGACTGCGGTGATAATGCTCAGCACCAGGAAGACGATTAGTCTGGGCAGGTGAGGCTTCGCGAATGTACCGATGCGCTTCAGCGTCGCCTTCGAGAAGGGACGCATATCCTCCTGCGACTGCATCGCACTCCGCATCGACATCCAGGCTGTATGGTGCATATGATCGAGCTCCTCCCCCACAGTGTACATCCCTATAGTGACGAACCGGGGGCCAAAACGCCATCACCCCGGTGCCCTTCCGAGCGCCGGGGTGATGCGGGATATCGCCGTATGGACGGCTATTCCGGGGTCGTGTGCTGCGCCGGGGTCACTTGTCGCTCGGTCTCCCCTCGCGTCTTGCGTATCGAGAAGTAGGCGGCGACCGTAATGGTCAGCAGGATGACCAGCAGTGACAGCCAGGTCGGGATCTCCGGAACCACCGTGATGTGTTCACCGCCGTTGATGAAGGGCACCTCGTTCTCGTGCATCGCGTGGATGACGAGCTTGATACCGATCCAGATCAAGATGAAGGCAAGCCCATAGGAGAGATAGACCAGCCGCTCGAGCAAGCCGCCGAGCAGGAAGTAAAGCTGGCGCAAACCGAGGAGTGCCCAGGCGTTCGCCGTGAAGACGATGTAGGGTTCCTGCGTCAGGCCAAAGATCGCGGGAATCGAGTCAAAGGCGAACAAGAGGTCGGTCGAGCCGATCGCAATCATCACGATCGCCATCGGCGTAATCATCCGCCGACCGTTCTGGATCACGAACATCCGGTCACCGACATAGCTGTTCGTCACCGGGAACGCACGGCGGACGAGACGGATGAAGGCGTTCTCCTTGTACTCCTCCTCCGTGTCATGATCGGCCTGGCCAAGTCTCCATCCGGTATAGAGGAGGAAGAGACCGAAGATGTAGAAGATCCAGCTGAAGTTCTCGATGATCGCGGCACCGAGGGCGATGAAGATACCGCGCATGACAATCGCCATGGCCACACCGATGAGGAGCACCTTCTGCTGGTAATGCCGTGGAACGGCGAACGTCGACATGATGATGAGGAAGACGAAGAGGTTGTCGACGGAGAGACTCTTCTCGGTAAGGAATCCCGCAAAGTACTCCAGTCCGTGATCGCCACCCCACACCCACCACAAGCCGAGCCCAAAGACCAGGGCAAGGCCGATATACACACTCGACCAAATACCAGCCTCCCGTAAAGTTGGTTCATGAGGCGTCTTGACGTGGGAATAGAAATCAAAGAGAAGCAGGCCAATGACAGCAAGGATCGTCAAGGCCCAAATCCATAAAGGTACGTTCACGCAAAAACCTCCAGGAGCTGGATATTGGCCACCGGAGGTCTCTTCCACCGGCGATCGTCTACGACGACCGGCCAGTGATCGGTGCCAGGCAAGAACGCCTTGCCGTGATGACGACACCGCCGCGCGGGAATACTCCCCTCCAACAAACTCGATTGTTAGGAACTGATTCCTCACGGACTCGTGAGAACCGCCACAAGAATACAGCATGAGCGCGGCCTGGGTGGTCGCACTGCCCAGTCCTCCCCGCATGGACAGGGACCGCGGCAATCGCGTACAACATCGACGGCATGGCAATTGCCGTGTCCAGGGAGATGTCGACGGCACTCCAAGTGCCGCCTTTTTTGATGTAGTTTGCGCCAAGTTTTTACCGGACAGAAGGACAACTTATGGACTGGATAGCCGATCCGAACATCTGGACAGCGCTCGTCACGCTGACCGCGTTGGAGATCGTCTTGGGGATCGACAATATCGTCTTCATCTCCATCCTGACGAACAAACTTCCGGCGAATCAGCAGGAGCGCGGCCGGCTTGTCGGTCTCGGCGCCGCGATGATCATGCGTATCATCCTGCTCTTCTTCGCGAGCTGGATCGTTGGGCTCACCGATGAACTCTTCTCGATCTTTGATCGGGGTTTCTCTGGCAAGGATCTCATCATGCTGGCGGGAGGTCTCTTCCTGATAGGCAAGGCCACAATGGAGCTCCATGAGAGGCTGGAGGGTGAAGAACACGAGCAGAAAGTTTCTGGCGTGTCGTCCTTCGGCTCTGTCATCGCCCAGATCATGCTGCTCGACATCGTCTTCTCGATCGATTCGGTCATCACCGCGGTCGGTATGACGGACTTTCTTGGAGTCATGATCGCGGCCGTGATCATCTCCATCATTGTTATGATCGTCTCCGCGAACTCCATTGCTGGTTTCGTCGAGCGGCATCCGACGGTCAAGGTCCTCGCGCTCTCGTTCCTGATCCTGATCGGGTTCTCGCTGGTGGCCGAGGGCTTCGACGTGCACATCCCGAAGGGCTACGTCTACTTCGCCATGGCCTTCAGCGTCATGGTCGAGGTCGTCAACCTGCGGATTCGCACGAAGTCCACCGAGGCCCCGACACACCTCAAGGGTTCGTACGCTGGCAAGCACCTGGTGGAGAACGTGGGCCAGCGCGGTCCTGCCACGGGCGACTAACACCGCCCGTATCTGGGTCAGACCTGGATGCAAGGCCCGTCAGACGGTGTAGGGGCTGTACTTCCGCAGGAATGTCAGCCCGACGCCCGAAGGGCTACGATGCAGGACATCGGGTGAATGTGGCACGTGACGGCCCATTCACCCGACCCACTCCTACCTCAACCCGGCCTCAGCCATCAGGTCCCCATCCACTTCCAACCGCGAGACGACCTTCTCCGGCGTCAGTTGTTTGAGCCCCTCGGTCATCTCCTCCCAGTGGCGCGGTGCCGCGACAGTCGGAGCCGCTTTGCCGCGCAGGGTATATGGCGTTGCCGTCGATCTCGCCGGGTGGTTCTGGCTCCAGTCGATCATCACCTTGCCCGCGCGCTCGTCCTTCCCGATCACTGCCACGATCTGCTCCGGATATCTACCGGCCAGCTCACGGGCGATCTTCTGGACGAAGACGTGGATCGACAGGGCGGTGCGTCGTCCATCAACCGGGGCGTAGAGATGGATTCCCTTGCTCCCGCTCGTCACGGGGATGGCACGCAAGCCATCCTCCGTCAGCCGTTCGGCCACGATATGGGCAACCCGTACGCAATCGTCTAACCCCCTGTCCTCACCCGGATCCAGGTCAATGACCAGCCGATCCGGGTTCCGTACCCCTCCCCGTGGCCCGACATGCCATTGGGGTGTATGCAGCTCCAGCGCCGCCTGGTTCGCCATCCACAGCAGGCCAGCCAGGTCGTCGATCACCGGATAGCGGACCTGCTTTGCGGCCTTGCCGGTACCGGGACTGGCGGAGATGGTGAAGTGGCGGATCCAGTCGGGCATATACCACGGGGCGTTCTTCTCGAAGAAACGCTCGCCGCCAACACCGTCCGGGTACCGGATGCGCGTGACCACCCGGTCCCGAAGTTGCGGGAGCAAGACATCGGCAACCGCCGTGTAGTAGTCGATGACCCCCTGTTTGCTCAGCCCTGTCTCCGGATACATCACCTTGTCCGGGTTGGAGAGCTTCAGCCGGTGGCCATCGACGGTTTGTATCGTTGTCCCGACATCGGACGTGGTCATGGCAGGCTCCTGTCGATATTGAGCATAAGGCGCGCATGTGGTTTGATGCAGCCGTGCTGTCATCTGGTTGTGCACCATTGCAGGAAGGATTCCGTTCATGGCAAAGAAACCGCTCGTGGCCGTCACCCGGCTGATTCCCGAGGCCGGATTACAGATGCTTCGCGATGCCTGCGAGGTGCGCCAGTGGGAGAACGAGCTGCCACCCACACCGGAGGAGCTTGATGCGCTGCTGGAGGATGTCGATGGCGCCCTCACCTTACTGACCGACCAGATCGATGGTCCATTGCTTGACCGCCATCCCTCCCTCAAGGTCGTCTCCAACTTCGCCGTCGGCTACGACAATGTGAACGTCGATGCAGCCACGGAGCGCGGCGTCGCCGTCTGCAATACGCCCGGGGTGCTGACAGAGACAACTGCGGAAATGGCCTTCTCGCTGCTGATGGCCGCCGCCCGCCGCATCGTCGAAGGGGTGGATTACGTCCGTGACGGCAAGTGGAAGACATGGGGACCCCTCCTCCTGCTTGGTCAGGATGTCTATGGGGCAACACTCGGCATCGTCGGCTTCGGCCGCATCGGCAAGGAGCTCGCCCGCATGGCCCACGGCTTCAACATGACGATCCTTGCCTACGACACTTATCAGGACGCCAGCGCCGCCGAGGAGTACGGGGTCACCTTCGTGGACCTCGATGAGCTCCTGAAAAGTTCAGACTACGTCTCATTGCACGTCGCACTGACCCCTGAAACCCGCCATATGATCGGCGAGCGAGAGTTCGGCCTCATGAAAGAGACCGCCGTACTAATCAACGCCGCCCGGGGACCGGTTGTGGATACTGATGCACTGGTCACCGCACTCAGGAAC
>JAUJLY010000178.1 GCA_030447145.1 Thermomicrobiales bacterium | reverse complement strand
AAGAGGATGCCGTCGAGATGGTCGATCTCGTGCTGGAGCACGACTGCGAGATACCCCTGTGCCTTGATCCGGACAGGCTTGTCGTTCATGTCCGTGGCCTTCACGGTGATATTCATCGCTCGCTCGACATTGCCCGCCCAACCCGGGATACTGAGACACCCCTCGGCCCCAACCTGCGTGCCAAACGCCTTGATGATCTCCGGATTGAGCAGTTTGAGGGAGACTTCCGGGGTCCCGTCGTCTTCGTCCTCTGGCACGTGAACCACAATCAGCCGGATGCTCTTGCCGATCTGGGGAGCGGCAAGGCCGACACCTGGTGCTTCGAGCATCGTTTCATACATATCGTCGGCAAGCCTGCGGATGCCATCGTCCGCGCGGCGCACCTTCACGGCCTTTTTGCGAAGCACCGGGTCGCCTTCGAGCACAATATCGAGAATCGCCATTCCATCCACCCCGTAGCGCAGATATTCCATCGTTCCGCGCGCCACAAACCCTGCTTAAAGCATACTCTCGGGATCAATATCCACGACCCAACCTGGACGCATCGGCATCCCTTCCAGCATCCGGTCCATCTGACGGGTCCGCAAGACAATCTGCCACTGGTACTGGTTGCGGATCTTGGCAACGAACGCTGGTGTTGGGCCGAGAAGCTCCATCTCGATGTCGTTGACCCGGGCATGCCGTGCCAACTCCCGGGCCAGCAGCCCTGCTTCCAGGGCTGCGCCCTCCTCCTTGTCGTGACGGAACATGAATCGCGCCAGGCGCATGAACGGCGGGAACCGGAAGTCCTGCCGAAAGGTGATCTCGTCTGCGTAGAAGGCCTGATAGTCATGCCTGGATGCCGCCTGGATCGCATAGTGCTCGGGCGTGTAGGTCTGAAAAACCACCGTACTGCCCGGGCCACGCCGTCCGGCACGTCCCGCGACCTGCGTCAGCAGCTGGAAGGTACGCTCCGAGCTCCTGAAATCCGGCAGGTAGAGCAGCGAATCCGCCTGCACGACGCCAATCGACGTCACTCCCGGGAGGTCGAAGCCCTTTGAGACCATCTGCGTGCCGACGATGATGTCGACATTCCCACTCTCGACCATACCCAGCATCCTTCCGTACCCGCCACTTTGGCGAACCGCGTCCTGATCCCATCGCATGACCCGGGCATCCGGGAACTGCCGCCGCGCCTCGTCCTCGACACGCTGCGTGCCAGCTCCGAAGAAATCCAGCCGCCCACCACAGTCGGGACATCCTGGGGGCGGCACCGCACGGTAGTCACACCGGTGGCATATGAGCTCCTGGCGGTCCTTGTGGTACACGAGGGGAATATCGCACTGCGGACACTCCAGCCGTTGTCCGCAGGAGCGGCACATAACCACTGTCGACATGCCGCGGCGATTGAGGAGCAGGATCGCTTGCTCCCCGCGGGAGAGCGTTCGCTCAACATGTCGCTCCAGCTGCCGGGTTATAAGACCCGAGTTGCCCTGGCGGAGCTCCGCCTTGAGATCGACGATTTCGACCTCGGGCAGTTCCAGCCGCTGGGTCTGGTCCGAGCCCCGGATTGGGCCGATCCGCTCGGGGAGGTCCAGGAGACGATATAACCCCTCCTGCGCCTTCCAGTAAGACTCGATCGCTGGCGTGGCACTTCCCAGTACCAGGGCCGCTCCTTGCCTTTCCGCCAAATAACCCGCGACCGCCCGGGCGTGATAGCGTGGCTCGGAGTCCTGCTTATAGGAGGCGCCGTGCTCCTCGTCGATCACGATCAGGCCAAGATCCTCGACCGGTGCGAAGAGCACCGACCGCGGGCCAACGACAACCGAAACCTCACCAGCGGCAACGCTCTGCCAAATCTCGTAGCGCTCCGCATCCGTCAGTTGGGAATGCAGGACCGCTACCCGACCAGGAAAGCGATCGACGAAGCGACGCACCACCTGGGTCGCAAGTGCGATCTCGGGCACCATCACGATTGCCGTCTTTCGCTGGCGAATGCACCAGGCGACCGCCCGCAGGTAGATTTCCGTCTTGCCGCTTCCGGTCACCCCGAAGAGAAGATGCGGAGTCGAATCCCCGGCATCGAGGCTCCGCTCGAGTGAGAGCCACGCTGCCGCCTGTGGAGCGCTCATCATCGGGGCCGCGCTCGCCCTTGACTGGGGCGCATCCCGTACCGGTAGCTCGACGACCTCGATCGCACCCTTGCTCACCAGCGCCTCAAGTGTGCCGGTATCGGTGTCCACATGTTTGCGGATATCAGCAAGTGGAACGAGATCTCCCTGGTTGTCCCGGCGCAGGCGATCCAACTGCTGCAGATGGTCGAGCAAAGCAACCTGGCGGTTCGCGCGCGGCGAAAGCGTTACGTCTACATCCAACAGTCGCACAAATCGCTCGATTCGCGGCCCAGGCGTACGATCATCCGGCCGCAGGTCTCGAATCAGCACACCCTTCTCGACCAGATCTGGCACGACCGAAGTGAGCGATTGCCCGGTGGCAGTGCGCGCCTGCTCGAGCGTCATTTCCGCTTCAATGATCAGGAGGTCGACTAGCCGCTCCTGAATCGCCGTCAAGTCTGCTGTCGAGAGATCGGCGTCGGGGTGAAGGCGCAGTACCTCAATCACCTTGTGCTTCCGGCCCGGTGGCAGGAAAAGTACCGCGCAGGCGAAGACCGCGCTGGCGGTCTCCCGTGCCATCCACATCGCGACGTCGAGAGCCAAAGGTGAAAGCACAACAGGAGGTTCCACGACCGCGTTGACGGGGCGCGTGCTGAACTCCGGCTCATCGTCACGGAATCCCGTCACGAGGCCATGCACCAGCTTGCTCCGTAGCGGTACCCAAACCAACTGCCCGAGCTCGGGGACGGCCTCGATCGCATCCGGCAAATCGTAGGTAAACACCCCGTGGGTTGTGCCTGCCTGGGCGCCATCCACCGCTACATTGACATAGCGGGGACGGGCAGGTGCCAGAGCGCTCCCCATTGCGGAATCGATATCATTCATGAGTGGTAGTGTACGTTCTGATCGTTCACACGTGGACTCAGGCCGAGGCAAAAGGGGTATCACGGGCGAAAGAAGAATTCGCCCGCCTTGTCAGGAGCAGTAAACATGGAACTCACACGCGTGAGCATTAATCTGGCTGACATCCGGGGCATGTCACCACCCTGCCGGAGTACACGGGAGATCACCCGGTATTCCTTAGCCCGCCAGCAATGCCATTCACGGCCAGATGGAGCGCCTCGATCAACTCCTCGTCATCTGGATTGGCACGCCAACGTCGAAGCAGCTCCACCTGGATTATCGACAAGGGGTCGACGTAGGGGTTACGTCTCTCGATCGTCCGCTGCAGAACCGGTTCCCGGTCATGGAGCCGTTGCTGCTCCGTCACCTCGAGGATCATCCGTTTCGTGCATTCATACTCCTCCAGCAGGCGCTTCCAGATCCGGTTCCGCAGCCCCTCATCCTCCACCAGCCCTACATATCGTTCGGCGATGCCCATATCTGCCTTGTTGATCGCCATCTCGGCGTTGGCAAGCGTGCCCTGGAAGAACGGCTTGCGTGCCAGCATTGAGCGGACCGCATCCATGCCGAAGGCTGTAACCGCGACCTCCAGCGCCGTGCCAAGACCGTACCAACCGGGCAGGATAATCCGCGATTGTGTCCACGAGAAAACCCAGGGGATCGCGCGCAGGTCGCGGATATCGTTCGTCGCCTTGCGCTTCGCCGGGCGAGATCCGAGTTGCAGCCGGGAAATGGCGTCGATTGGGGTCGCCTGCTGGAAGAACGTGATGAAATCGGGATCACCATAGACCAGATCCCGGTAGGCATCCATGGACACGGCGGCCATGCGATCCATCATGGACGTGAACCTCGCCTGCTCATCCGGGGAGCCGACCTCGGCATCCCAGTCCCGCACCCGGAATGACCGGAAGAGGACGGCCCCCACGGCCAACTCCAGCTCTCGATGCGCAATCGGCTCGGTGGAATAGCGGGCAGAGATGACCTCGCCCTGCTCGGTCACCTTGATCCGACCGTTGATGGTATCCAGCGGCAGGGCGAGGATTGCCTTATTTGTCGGTCCGCCGCCACGTCCGATGGAGCCCCCGCGACCATGGAAGAAGATGAATGGCACTCCCCGCTCGCGCATCAAAGCGCCGAGCTCTCCCTGGGACTTGTAAAGACCCCAACTGGACGCGAAGTACCCTGCGTCCTTGTTTGAATCTGAATAACCGATCATGATCTCCTGCATGCCGCCAGCAGTCTCAAGCGCCGTACGGTAGACCGGCTCATCGAGCAGCGTCGCCATCGTCTGCGCGGACGATGCGAGAGTCTTTCCCTCCTCGAAGAGCGGCGCGATGCGCAAACGTGCGCCGGTACCGCCTGGCTGGGCGAGCCCGCTCTCCTTCATCAGCAGGAGCACCTCGAGCATGTCCGAAGGCGCTTCCGCATTGGAGATGATGTAGGTTTCCATCGCCCCCTGATAGCCGCGACCCAGGAGATCGCGGATCGTCCGGAAGGTCGTCAGTACCTCCTTTACGTCGTCCGGCGCGCCGTTGATATCGACGGAGACCAATGGACGCCGGTTTCGGATCTCCCGTGCAAGTAGCACATGACGGGCAACCTCACCCAACTCGCTGTATGCATCCTCGACGCCAGCTGCGGAAAGCATGAATGCCACCGCCGCCTCATGGCGTTGGGCGTGGTCGCGGATGTCCAGTGTTGCAAACTCGAAGCCGAAGACTTCTACCTGTCGGATGACATCATGCAGTTCCCCGTAGGTGATCATCGTCGCTGCCTGCTCGACCAGCGCCGCCTCGATCTCCCGGAGGTCGCCCGCAAGCTCGCGCGAATGCAGGAAACCCTTTTTCCCACCCCGGCGGGTCTCGCGCACCCGTTCTCGCATGAGTGTCACCAGATGCCGATAGGGTTCGCCAGCGTTAACGATCCGGAGCTGCTCGTCCATTTCCGGAAAGCGTGCCCCGTATTGGGACAGGAGCATATCCAGCCGCGGAACCGCGGCAACCATTTGTGCGCTGACAGAGAGCCGTCCCGCGAGCTCTGTCAACCGATACTCGAGAAAGCCGAGGGCGGAGTCCCGCATGATCTGCAACGCCTCGACTGTCACTCCGGGGGTGACAAAGGGGTTCCCATCCCGGTCTCCGCCGATCCACGAGCCGAACGTGAGAAATGGAGGCACGGCCACCTTCTCACCCGGGTAGATGTCTGCGAGCGCCTCCTCAAGATCCCGGTAGATCTCAGGGATGACTTTCACCAGGGTCGATCCGAAATAGATGAGCACGGCGCGGACTTCGTCCTGCACGGTCGGTTTCTGGACGCGCAACTCGTTGGATGTCCACAGCTCGGCGATGGTTGATGAGAGCCAGGTGCGCGACCGGCGGATCTCCCGGGGGACGGCACGAGTCTCGTCGAGGTTCCGGATAATCGCGAAGATCCGGCTGAGCTTGTCAATCACCGTCCTCCGGCGGGCTTCCGTCGGGTGCGCGGTGAGCACGAACCGCACCTGGGCCTGGGCAAGCAATTCCCCGACCTGGCTTGCAGTGACTCCGCGGTCTGCAAGCATGGAGATCGTTTCCTGGATGGACCCGCGCCGCGGGGTATCGGGATGGGCGTGCTCTCGCCTGCGCACGCGCCGGATCCGCTCGTTGTCCTCGGCGAGATTGATGAGCTGGAAGTAGTTCGTGAACGCGCGAATAAGCATCCGCAGCTCGTCCGTGTCCGCGCCGCTGATGACCTCGTCCAACCGGACTCCCGCGCCATGATCGTTACGACGCAGATCCTTGGCAAGCCGGCGGACATCCTCCTCCAGCTTGAACACATGTTGACCACCGAGCGACTGCAGGACCTCGCCGAGAAGCCCTGCCAACAGGTAGACGTCATCCGAAAGCGACCGGTTTGACACAGCATCCCCGGATCGCCTGCTCACATCGCTCATCGTTCTCCCAACTATCCAATCCTGTTGCCCTACTCCGATGTTCGACTTTACAGTGCCACAGATCGCGAGGACTACACTACCTGAGCGCGTAACCGGCGCAGTAGAACAACCTGTAGACAGAGCGTGCATCGTTGGTCGAGAACCAGCCTTCGCAGAGTCGGAATTGCAGAGTCTCCCTCCTCGCACGCTTGGGTGAGCTAATTGTGCGGCGCCCGCGGCTCTTCTTTGTGCTGCCCCTGGTTCTCTGCCTCGTCCTCATCCCGCCTGCAATGCAGGCCACACAAGGCCTGACAACAATCGGCTGGACGCCCTGGGAGTCAGACTCCCATCAGGTGCAACTGGAGATGGAGGACGAGTTCGGCCGTGCCACCACAAACCACTACATCCTCTTCAGCGACCCCACCGGTTCGCTCCGGCCCGATAACAGGGAGTTCCGGCTCGCAGTCG
>JAUJLY010000177.1 GCA_030447145.1 Thermomicrobiales bacterium | reverse complement strand
GATGAAGAGCACCCAGTCACCCATCATCGAGATGAGCCCGCCGAGCCAGGCGAGGAAAAAGTCACGCTGGCGGAGCGTCGCAATCAGCGCTCAACGGACCCATTGACGTGAAGGATTTCATAGGTGTCAGCCGCTGAGATCACCTCGATCGTAGCCGTGGCATCGACGCTGGCGAAACCGCACAGGAGGGCAGCCCGCCCATCCCTCTCGATGATGCGTACCGGCAGCACCTGCATGCGCGAATGCCGGCGCCAGAACTGCTGAATCAGTGGCATGTCGAGGAGCAGATGGCTGAGCGGCGCGCTGCTCTCGGCGCCGCAGGTACCGCATGTCAGCAGAACACCGTATGCATACGGCGATGACAGCGAGAACGACCCGTCGGAGGGCCAGGGATCGAGGGCAAAAGGACATCCACAGCTGTGGTAGGTGCCACCACTCGCGGCAAGGGCCTGCCGGTAATGCCCGTGCAGGTCGATCAGCTCACGGCGGAGAATCGACTTGACACTTGTCATCGTGCTTGTGCCCGCCGTCATCCGCTTGCCACCGATGATGGTTCCGTCACGGAAGCATGGACCGGTGCACCGCGAGGCCACCAGTCCGAATGTATGATCGATCCGCACTGCGGGACGATGCTGCCCGCAGAAGGGACACCAGATGTGGGTCTCCTGCCAGCCAACGTCCTCCGGCTCGACGAGACCGTAGGTGATCGCACCGGTGCCCAATTCCGGTTGCGCCAACGCCTGCTTCAGGGCCAGCTTTCCGCGATGGATGCGCACTGCGGCTGCGCTCTCGCTCACGCCGAGCTTCGCAGCGATCTCCCCATGCGGGCGCTCGTCGATATAGTGCTGGACCAGCACATCGCGGGTGGAGGCTGGGAGCAGCCCCAAGGCGCGATTAAGCAGGGACGCCAGTTCATCGCGCTCCAGAATGAACTCGTCCCCATGACCGGCTTCCCGTTCGCTCACTGTTCCCACATGGCTGGATTGACCGATTCGGTCGGGCATTGCGGCGTCTCGACCCTGATCACGCCGCCAGCGGAGACAGACGTTACGCGCGATTCCCGAGAGCCACGGCGGCAGGGCATCCGGACTGCGGAGACTCTGCACATGGCGCCACGCCTCTATCAGCGTCTCCTGCGCCAAATCCTCCGCCGCGTCGGCACTGCCCGACAGGCTGGCACACAGGCGCACCAGACGCCCCCGCTCCGTTGGGAGCAGTGCCTCAAGGTGTATTCGAAGTTGCTCCTCCCGATCTGGCTGCATCCAACTGTTCTCCATCGCTGTGTCGATTCGCCTCGACACGCTGTTTGCCTCACTCTGGAGTCGCTGGATCAGCCGGAATCCTTACACATTTTTTCGACTTCCCTATACAAAAAAGGTTCCTCTGACCAGAATCTGGAGACGCACCTTCCAGAGACCCACGGGCTTGATACGGATGTAGGGAAGTCGCGGGCGCCCTCGGAACAATCCCCTATACGCCAGGATTCCAGTAGGGAATGACGTAGGCGGTGTAGATGAGCAGGTTCAGCCCGACCAGTCCCAGGAACGTGACCGCCCCCACATAAGGCAGCCAGGTGCGGGGAAACCACGCACGCACCCCGAGCATGAACAGGATCGCCCCCGGCACGATCGCCGGGAAGTAGTAACGCGCCTGGGTCAGCGAGAAGGTCGTGCCGAACTGCAGGATCGCATAGTACGCCAGCACACACGTCACCCCCATCGTCACCACCGCCGTCACCTGCCACGGCATGATCGCCAATGTGGGGTCGGCCTGGTCCCAGGCTACCCCTCTATCCTGCCCTGCACCTTCGGCGGCATCGATTCCCCGCTGGGTCAGAAGGAATCGCACCGCATAGACGGCGAGTCCGACCGTCGCGAACAGGGTCACGCCGAGAATCCACCGTAGTACTACGGTATCGAGTTCAATCAGACGCCAGCCGAAGGCGCCCCAAGTCTCACGCCAGCGCTCCCAGAAGAAGTCCGGGTCCGAGAGCATCGACCAGATCGAGCGCCCCTCGCCACTCCCGCCATAGTTCCACCACTGCAACGCCTCGATCCGCTCCAGCGCCGACAGATCGCCATAGGTCGCGCCCATGTACAGCAGCCACGGCCATACCAGCAGAGCGGCGATCCCGGCCGTCACCACCCCCCTGGGCAGCCACGCCCGCCAGTTCCGGATCCCCAGCCCAAGCACCATTGCAAACGCAATCACCGCCGCCGAGGTGACCGAGGTGCTCTTGGAGAGCATCGCCAGCCCGAAAAAGAGCCCGATCAGCAGGCAATTCCAGAGTGGGAAGCGCCGGCGCAGCCCGAGCACGAGCATCCAGATGACGGCACTGGTGAACATGATCGCCAGAATGTCGTTGTTGAGCATTGCGGCTTCGTAGGCGATCTGGGGCTGGAAGGCGACAAAGGCCGGTACGGTCATCGCCAGGAAGCGGTCGCGGGGAAAGATGGTGCGCACCGTCAGGTGGGCAAAGAGCACGGTCAGCATCCCGAGGGGAATGGTGACGAGGCGGAAGACGTAGAGCTGAGTCTCGATGGAGGTGTGCTGGAGGAGCCAGAAGACCGGGGTCAGCAACAGGTAGAAGAGCGGCGGATGATTCCCCGTGTAGACCCAGCCGGACGGATATGGCTCATCTTCAAACGTTACCGCGTACGCCACTATCTGGTGGCCGGAAAACCAGTCAGACGTGGTGTATCGAGCGTACGGGAAATAAAACTCCTCCGACATCCGATCGAATGATGGTTGGTAGCCAGGTCTTTCATACTGATTACGCCACTCCTCCAGGTCCGGGATGAGCGGGATACGTCCCTGCTCGGCAAGGATCTGAAGATAGGCGTAGTGTGCGACCTCGTCATGCCCGGTATAGGGAGGAAAAACGAACGCGATGATGATGCCCTTGAACAGGAAGATGACCAACAGCAGTGCAAGAAAACGCTGTTGCACTGATGCGGCATGGATAGCCTGCACCAGGCGTTCACGTTGCGTCATCCTGGGGATGCGAGAAGATGCTGGGAGGACAGTGTCAGTTTGTGGGGCTTCCCGGGCGTGAGGCGGCTCGGTAATGGTAACGGCCCGATCCAGATGTAAAGACACGTCCGGCAACTCCCGGTTCAATCAATGGCGACACAGATGTCCTGACCGTGTCCCCAGACTTACTTGTTCAGTTTACGGGCTTCGGCATTAACAAGTCTCGATTTCGGATCCGCGCCGGACGGCGCATGCTGCCTTATCGACACCAGGAGCTTGTGCCGACTAGCCGGGGCCATATCTGTAACGCTTTTCCGGAGCCGCTGATAGCGAGGTCATTGTGCACGATGCAACCGCAGGCGACCTCCTGGACTCCGCATACAACCCGACCGGTGCTTCCCGGCAATCCGGCTGGCCCGCATTGCAAACCAACGCTCCCGTTCGTCCAGCAGCACACCCTTCGTATGAGGTTGACCGCGCTGATCCTCCAAGCCACATCCCTTGATTCAGCACGATGTCCAACTTGAAAGCCCCATGGCATTACAGGCGGCGCCAACGAGATGAATACACCTCAACGAGAACTGGCTTTCTTTCGGGTCCTCCATGGGTGAGACTTGATCCAGCATGACACACCGAACTCGTGAAGAAGGATCAATACGTGACCAACGCTGGACAGTTTGCAGGCAGGGTAGCGCTCGTCACCGGCGGTGGTTCCGGGATAGGCAGGGCGACGGCAATCGAGCTCGGTTGCCAGGGCGCGTCGGTCGCAGTCCTTTCCCGGCAACAGGCCCGGATTGATGAGACCTGCGCGGAGGTCACCGCAGCCGGAGGCCAGGCCATCGGGATCAGCGCCGATGTCACCAGCGAAGACGAATTGACAGGGGCCGTCCGCCAGATCGAGGAGACGTGGGGCCGGCTCGATCTGGTGGTCGCCAATGCGGGCGCCAACGGTGTCTTCGCTCCACTCGAGGAGCTGACGCTCGATGAGTGGAACCAGACGATGGCCACGAACCTGACCAGTACGTTTCTTACCACCAAGGTGAGCCTGCCGCTGCTCAAGCGGCAAGGTGGGTCGATCGCGGTCGTCTCGTCCGTAAACGGGTCGCGCAATTTCAACTATCCCGGCGCGGTCGCATATTCAACCAGCAAGGCCGGGCAGGTGGCATTCACCAAGATGGTGGCGCTCGAGCTTGCCCAGCACAAAATCCGCATCAATGTCGTTTGCCCCGGTGCGATCAGGACCAATATTGGGGAGGCAACGCACCCACGGAACATCGACAAGATTCGATGGCCGGTCGAGTTCCCGCAGGGTGTCTCGCCGCTCGCGGGCGGCCCTGCCGAGCCCGCCCAGGTTGCACGGGTGATCGCTTTCCTGCTGTCCGATGCCGCCGATCACGTCAGCGGGACTGAAATGTGGGTCGATGCCGCCGAGAGCCTACTCGTCGGGTAGCGCTCGATAAATGAAGAAATGAAGTGAGAGGAGCGGCATTCATTGCTCCTCTCACCTCTACCCAACCGGACGTTCAAGATTGAGAGCTGCTTTCAGAGAAGTTGCAAGTCGGTAGCGGACGACGCATAGGCAATTGCGGAGCAATTGAGCGAGAGCGGCCCTTTGTCGCAGCAATGTCATCCCGTGCAGCCTGCCAGGAGGACATTGCTGCATTCGTGGACGCGACCAGACCGCATGCACCGCAAGTCCTCCGCTACTCTCTCTGGCGGACCTGGGGTATCAATCTCACGGCAGACCGCTGAAAGGAGCACACGAGGGGCTCCCGTACGGGATGGGGGCACACGCCACCTGTCCTCCAGCGCACCCCAAGGGCGCGGGCAGCGACGGTGCTCACGTATACATCGCAATGGTTCACCAGGAAGACTTAGGTTTTACGCCTTGGTACTCCAATCGCGACCAAAAACATGACGCTCTTTCCGGCAGCGTGTGGAGCGAAGAAGTCGGTCACGGCGTCGTCGAAGAACGTCAGTCCTGTGGCTCCGAGCCCGAGGGCGTAGGCGATCACGTAGAGCTTGCCTGCAACCAGCGCGCCGCCCAAGTGAGCGAGGCGATAGCCACGGTCGCCATAGCGGGCCAGGATCGGATCGAGATCCGCCAGGAAGTAGATATTCACCGCCGCGTCACCACCAGCATCCTGCCCCAATGCCAGCGCGGAGGACTGCTCCCGGGTCTCGTCCTCGGTCAGCGGGTGCAGCAGCTCCAGGGCGTGCGCCTCCCGGTGGTAGACGTAGGCGCCGGGTGTGAGGCTCTCGACCGCGTTTACGATCAGGTAGGCCGTATTGAAAGGAACACCGTCCGGGCCAAGGCTGTCGGACGGGACGCCGCGGGTTGTTCGATTGAGAAGGGTTGAGAGCTGATCCTGCGTGACCGGTTCGTGCAAGAAGCGACGGGTTGAACGACGGCGCCGGATTAATTCCTCAAACGGGTCGCGCGGAAGTCCCGCCGGATCCGGTGTCGGCAGGTCGATCAGCGAGGAGGACGGGGCGAGTCTCGACCCCGTATTGTTCTCGACCGCCCGCCACGAGGCTGCCACTTCCCCACTGGAGAGCAGCGTCGCCCGGTGGGTCTCGCGGATCAACGGGAGGTCCAGTTCGCGAACCGAGTAGGGCTCCGTCGGTAGCTCCAGCGGGCCGATTGGTGGTGCGGGTGGTGGCTCGACGGTCGTCCGGCCGAGTGCGACGAGGCTGATCACTCCCTCCCGGTCGAGATCCACGTCAAGCAACGCTGCTACGGCCTGGTCGGCGAAGGCGAGGACGAGCCGTGCCGGCACGCCCGTCGCGGCAGCGGCCGCCAGCGTATTGGGCAGCATGGTTCCTGTGTCCCAATAGGTATGGCGGTAGGCGCGATTGAGGTACTTCCAGACGTTGCGCCAGAAGACACTCGTCGTCACCAGGATGGCCGCGGCATGGGTGAGCGCCAGTTCCCCGCCACTCGCCTCGACAAGGTGAGCACGATAGTCGCCGTCGCGCAGCCGGCGCAGGGCGTGATCGTGCACACCGTAATGGTAGACACCAGCCGGCAAGCCCGGCAGATCGCCGCAGATTAAATAGAGCTCTTCATGGTAGAGAGCACCGGTACACGGGGCGGCACGGAACTCGACCTCCCGTCCGCCCCGGTTCACCCGGCGGATGATACCGTCCGTCAGCAGAAGAAGGCGCGCAAGCGTTGCCAGATCCGGAAGTTGCTCCCCCGGTGCACCGGTTCCGGTTGCGTCCGCGATCGCGTCCAGCGCCGGCATCGTCGAAGGCTCAAGGTCCTGTGGCAGAGGGATCGGCGAGAGCGTCGGGTAGAGCTTGTACAGGCGTGGACGGAGCGTCTCGTCCATCGAGCCTACGTACTGCTCTCCTAGCCGGGCCGAACTGATCAGGTGGCTTGTCGCCTCGTGGTAGCGATGCACCGCCGATCCGGCGGGCCCTTCA
>JAUJLY010000176.1 GCA_030447145.1 Thermomicrobiales bacterium | reverse complement strand
CACGCGTTGTTCATACTCGTCATTGCGACGATGATGATGCCGCCTCAAATCACGCTGATCCCGCGGTTCATTTTGTTCGACAAGCTGGGATGGTTGAACACACTGCTCCCGTTATGGGCACCGGCTTGGTTCGGCGGAACTCCATTCGCCATCTTCCTGATGCGTCAGTTCATGCTCACCTTGCCGCGGGAGCTAGATGAAGCGGCGGTCCTGGACGGCGCCAGCTTTTTCCGGGTCTTTTGGCAGATACTCGTTCCTCTCTGCAAACCCGCCCTGGCAACGCTCGCGATCATCAACTTCATCGCGGTGTGGAATGAGTTCCTCGATCCGGTGGTTTTCCTCAATACGGTAAACAAGTTCACAATCGCGGTTGGACTTTGGTATTTCCAAGCTCAGCCGATGTCGTCCACTCCTACAGCACATCTGCTTCTCGCAGCTAGTGTGACCACGATCATACCGCCCATCCTCATCTTCTTTGCTTTCCAGCGATACTTCGTCCGGGGCGTTGCCCTCACGGGCTTGAAGGGCTAACTGTGCCCGTGGTCCGAGCAAAGGGAGGAGGCATCTATCCATCTGACTCTAGGTTCACTGTTCACTTGATCGCATAACGAGGCAGGGTCTGCTTCGGCAACCGAGAGGAATCGATCGATGGAAGCGACGACCACATCAAAGTCGGCCAATGATAGTGCGAGTGGTGTAGTCTCGTCGGAGACTGCGGAGCAGATGATAACCAATGGCCGGTCCGGCCTGTCACGCCGTCGACTGTTGGGCCTCGGCGTTGGAGCCGCAGCGTCTGCCCGCTTCATCTCAGCGTCAGGTCATGCGCCATTAGCAGCAGCATCCGGGACATCAAGCTCGCGAGCCGGTTCGCTTGCTAGCCAGTCGGGGACCGTGACTTTGCGCTTCATGCGCTTCGCAGGCGTCGGTTGGGAACACGATACTAAATTTGTCGACGAATTCATGGAGAAGAACCCCAACATCGTCGTCGAACCCGAGGACGTTATTTATGCCGAAATGTTCAACAAGAGTCTTGCTGCAGGCGCTACCAACAACCTGGCGGATGTATTCGCGGGACATAACCGTTGGACGCCGTACCTCGCGTACAAGGGTCTGACTCTCGCACTGGAAGAAGCCGCCGAGACGGGAAAACTCACCGATTTCGACGATTGGTACCCGTCTGTAATTGAGGATGCGCGCAAAGCCGCACCGGGCGGCAAACTCCATTGGATTCCCACAGTGGTTCATCCGGCCGGAAATGCGGTCATCGTCTTCAACATGGACATTCTCAACAGCAAAGGAGTCACTCCTCCCGAGACAAGTGACTGGACGGTCACGGACTACGATGCAATCATTCGCGCCTCCGCTGAACCAGACAATAACATCCTTGGCACGGACATCGTCGTCAACAATTTGCTCTATACACAGCAGTACACGAGGACATGGGGGACCGACCCAAATTCCGGGTCGGAGGATGCATGGATCCTCTCCCCGGATGGCAAGACCCTTCAGCTCGAGTCGCCGTTGGTCAAGGAGGCACTTGAGTGGTATCACGGATTGGTCAAGGATCGGCTAGTACCAACTTCAGGGGAAAAGGCGGCCCTTGAAGGAAGCGGCATTGATCACTTTAGCGCAGGCATGCTTGCATCACGAGCCGGCACTATTGGCGCCGTGGCGAGCTTGCGCCAGACCGTTGGAGACCGGTTTAAGACGCACGCCGTCCTGTGGCCAAAGGGACCGCACGGACATCGCGGTTCTGCACTCTCATACAATACCCAGAGTGTCTGGTCGCAGACAGAACACCCGGATGAGGCGATTCGACTAGCGGATTACATTACCGGCCCTGAGCCAGCGTTCTGGGTCGGGTACGAAGGGACGCTTCACGCCATGGCACGCCGGTCGGCATGGTCTGATCCAAGGCTATGGGAGCGATACCCGGTGATGGAGGAGGCCGCGAAGTGGTTCGAAAGCGGCCTGGATCCCTTCCCGTACGCTTCAAACCTGCGAAACGTTGAACTGCAGGACGTCTGGCTCCAGGAAACAACTTCTTACTTTGACGGGAATGAAGACTGGGACCAGATGGTGGCTCATACACTGCCGGCGTGCCAGGCGATCCTTGATCAGCCCAAACCTTAGACCGTTCGATCGAGGAGGTGACGGCTGTCACCTCCTCGATCGCGCTGTCCCAGGAGGACTTTGTGACCCCGCAGCTCATAGGGTGTGTAATCGGCGCTGGCATTAAGGATGGACTAGAACAGACTCGTGTCTGTTGTGGCGTTGAAGAATCGGCTACCACTGGTCAAGGGCAGCATTATATCACTCCGCTTATTCCATCCGAACGTATGGAGCGTGCAACCCATGGGCGAATCTTTGATTGTCGGGCCTCCACTCAGTGGGACTTCGTTGATAGCCGGTATCACATCCCTAAACAAAGTGCTGAGCCTCACGTTGGGTCCCGATACGAATCGAGTGGCGATCGCGAATCCGATCGACAAAAGAGCGGTGGAACTCGTTGGCGATGGTGCAATCTTAAGCCAACGGATCCTCGAACTGCCGAATCCGCTTGAGGATATGGGCAACCAAATCCTCAAAAAGGCAATTGCGCAACTTGTAAGTAAAGCGAATGACGGAGCTGCAAGCTGTTCGGTGCTTACGGAAGCAATTCTCCGATTTTCTCGACCTCTTCTTGCAGCCGGTTTTCAGCCTTTGTCAATCACCGATGGCCTTCAAGTAGGAGCGAGATGGGTTGCGGAGGAGATTAGTCGCCAAGCACGTCCTATCGATACCATGGAAGAAATAGAATCCGTGCTGATTTCCGCAATGATCGATCCTAGGCTGGCTTCTTTGACAGCGGAAATTTTAGATACAATCGGCCCGGAAGGATCCCTTCTTATTGAGGAAACTCGCCACGTGGGACTTGCTCATGAGTACGTGCAGGGAGCGCGTTGGACTGGCGGACTAATTTCGCCCTATTTGCTCTCCAATACTGAACGAGAGTCGGTATCATTCAACCCTCTGATCCTCGTGTCTGCCTGCCCTGTACATAGTGCCGATCAAATCGTCCCTGCCCTCGAAGTTGCATCCTCGAGCAGTTCTCGCAATTTGATGATTATTGCCCCTGGATTCTCAAACACAGTCGTTGGTCTCCTCATAGTAAACATGCAAGAAGGTGTTCTGAACTCGATTGTAGCGGTCCCCTCGCCCAAATCGGTGCACTTTGGGGCTGAAATACTTGAGGACATCAATGTTTTAGTTGGGGGACGATTGATCGGCAAGGACGAGCCCCAGGCTTTGAAGAATCTGAAGGTTGCCGAATTTGGCAGAGCATCCCGCGTTTGGGCAACGAGATCAGCTTTCGGAGTGGTTGGCGGGGGTGGCGACAGGAACCAGATCTCCATGCGCGCTCGCTGGATTAGATCTCAGATCGCGACCGAATCTGATACATCAAAGCGAGCAAAGCTATCCGAACGTGCAGGCAATCTCGCCGGTATCTCTGCAATCCTACGTATCGGGTCTAGTCCTAGCACGACGCGGTCCCATGACACTAGGCAAGCACAAAAAGCGTCTGCAATAGCACGGCAAGCTCTTCTCAATGGGGTTGTGCCGGGTGGTGGAGCAGCTCTCGCCCATTGCGCTTCTCGACTTCTTGCACGCTTTGCAGGTACACGCCATGAGGTCGGCGCAAAGGTTCTTGCTCAATCGCTGTATGAACCTATGAGAGTGATCGCGGCGAATGCTGGAGCTCAACCAGCGTTAGTCATAGACCGCCTTCGATCTGAAGATGCTTCCCGAACGTATGACGTACTCTCACACCAATGGGTGGACTGTTCCAAGTCAGGACTTTGGGACCCACTCGAGGTGGTACGAGCGTCACTTGATACTGCGGTCTCTACTGCCCTGATGGTGCTGTCAACTGACGTGCTAGTTCGGCGCAAGAGGCCCCCTATCACCCAAGACCTAACTTGATTCCGGTAAGGAAGTTGCCGTGTCGAAGGGTAAACAAAAAGAGTGGACTTGCGTCCTCGAGGGTGAAGGGGGCTCGGTTATCGATTTTTGCCCTATCAAAGACCGATCTGGCAAGGGGTGCGTTCTAGCCCTCACTCCACTCGGGTTGTTCTCTACTGCAGACCGCGCAGAGAGCTGGTCAAAATTCTTACCGGGGAATGCTCCGCCTCTAATGCAAGCCGTCGCTGTGGCGTATGATCAGTCAGCATCTGTCCCATCTATCTTGGTGGGCTGTGCGGTAGGGCTGTTTCGCGCCAACAAGGCTGAGGCTACCTGGGACACTCTATTTTCGGGTCTCTCGGTCGAGGCGATCGGCTTGCCCAACCCGATCAGTCTTGGAGCGCCACTACTCGCCGCAACAATCGAGCAAGGTCTGTTGATTTCGAATGACTTTGGAAGCACTTGGACTGATGCTAACACGGGACTTAGCGATGGCCCGATTGTCGATATTTGCTTCTCACCACTATATGCCAGCGACAAGACGATCTTTGTAGCTACAGATTCCGACGTATACCGTTCACGCAACAATGGTAGAGCGTGGCGACGCCTGAACCTCGATTTGCATGAGTTTGCGCCATCAATCCGATCCCTGAGTGTCAGCGTGGATGACTCATTAAGCGTGGTCGTTTGGGTAGGTCTCACTGATGACGGCATTTTGACATCACAAGACTTAGGATCTCATTGGGCCAAGCTTGATCAATTCTTCGGGTCAGACATTCGAGATATTTCCGTGATACGCACCTCCGATGGTCGAGATCTAATCCTTGTTGCGAGCGAGGAAGGTGTTTTCCGATCAATCGATTCAGGTAGATCCTGGGAGAGACTACACGTTGGTCATCCAAACTTGATCTCTGCGACTATGGTTCCCGGTTCGCCGAGTGACGTTCTTCTTGTTGGGATGATGGACGATGGTGTTGCTCGAAAGACGGAGACCTGCGACGACTGGTCGTTAGCCAACAGAGGTTTACAGGCAGTCCCACGAACACACCTCTCGGTGGTATGCCGCGGCGATGAGACCGCTTCCTATGTCATAGTGGACGACGTGAAAGGCCACCTGCTGTGTTCTCCCGATGGAGGCATAAGCTGGGAATCTATACACATGGCCGATCCAAGCAACGAGCATCGATGCATTTCGGTTTCTCAGCTGAGTCCAGAAGAGTTCTCAGTCATATTGATGTCAGATTCAGGATCTTATGAGCTCGACCAGTTAAGCCGGAACTGGGAACTTTTATTTCATACGGACATGAACCAGCAGACTGTAGGAATTGCTCCACTCGGCGGTGACGACGGTAGCGATACGCCCCGGTTTGTCGCCATCTTGGACAATGGAGAGGTGATCAAGGGAGGTAGATACAGGCACTGGGAGTCCTTAGGGAGACATTTCGGTTTAGACAAAATTTTGTCCGCGGAGATTACTCCCAGCCCAGTAGCTAGTTCCTCAATGTGGGCGATTCTCTATTCGACGAACAACGACAGCACTACCGCGACCCCCTCTCTCTGGACTAGCGACGACGGCGGAACTACCTGGGTGCCTTGGATTCAGAGCACCGCTCCAGATGCAATGGCATTAGGCGTGACCTGCAATGCTGTCGGTCACGAAGAAGCGTTTGTCGGGGTTCGAAATGTCATATACAAGTTAGTAGATCGCAGGCCCCTCGATGACTCCCTCCAGCGTCGATTGAAGAAATGGAACGAGACACTACTGGAGGACGAAAACGTTTCTATTACCGGCATTGGGGTTTCACCTGGCTATTGCCGGGACCGAACCGTCTTTGTCGCCTCGAACGCGGGTGTGTTCGTTTCAAGAGACGGCGGAAATAGCTTTGACTTGTGGAGCGACCGAGGTCCCAAAGGAATCTTAGGCATACAGCTGTCCCCTCACTATCCAGTAGACAAGTTGGTCTATGTATTGGAGGTCGGCGGAGCAGTATGGATGCGTTCTGACGTCAGCGTAGGTTCGAGGTGATAAACGTTCGCATGACTGTCATCAAGGCTTAGCTCATCCAGAAGATTGATGATCAAGAGCACACCGACCCAGCCGAGAAATGTCTTATCGAAGAATCATAATACTGTGCGTTTACCATTGCTCGATATTGGATCCCAGCTTGTCAGCACCCCCATCGACTCGCAACGTGGTCAAGACCATTCAAAAAAATGAGGTGCCCACACGATCGAGTGATCAGCCCTGGACACCCCCGCTGGGTTGACCTGCCTCCATTCTTTGGTCCAAGGAGAGTCCGGTCGGCTTGGCCGACGAGGCTGCACCTGGCCTCCGACGGTATGGGGGCGCCATGTGGCGGTGATGCTTACGCCCGGACAGCGCCACGTCAGCACCCAGTTCGAGCGGGTGCTCGCCGCGATCCGGGTGCCGCGGCCTGATCTGACCTGCCCCCCGAAAACCGGTCCACGGATAATGGGAGTCCTCGATGGGGCGC
>JAUJLY010000175.1 GCA_030447145.1 Thermomicrobiales bacterium | reverse complement strand
GATCGATGGAGAAAAGCAGGGACACACAGCCCGTAAAACTGCTAGGCATGGAGAAACCGATGAGCTCAGCTGAAGTAAGCACCCGTCACCGGGTAACGATGGCGGTTAACGGTCAGAAGCACGGGGCAGATGTCGAGCCGCGTACCTTGCTGGTGCATTTCCTTCGGGATTACCTGGGCTTGACCGGAACACATGTTGGGTGCGACACGAGCCAGTGTGGCGCGTGTATCGTCAATGTGGACGGTATCACTACCAAATCGTGCACGATGTTAGCCGTCCAATGTGATGGATCGAATGTACAGACTATCGAGGGTCTGGCAGAGGCTGGATCCTATCATCCTGTACAGGAGGGCTTCTGGGAGAAACACGGCCTGCAATGTGGCTATTGCACCCCAGGCATGATCATGTCCTCCGTGGCTCTCCTGGAGCGGAACCCAAACCCTACCGAGGATGAGATTCGTCATGGTCTTGAGGGGAACCTGTGTCGCTGCACGGGGTACCAGAACATCGTGCGCGCAGTTCAGTACGCTGCGGAAAAGATGCAGAAGGAACCCTCTTCTGTGGATTAATGGGGCGGTTCTGATCTGCCAAGTGTCGCGATTGCCGGGGAGAATGCAGTGTTTCCGACATCCTTTACTTATCATCAGGCTCAATCCATAGAAGACGCTGTGGCTGTATTGGAACGGAATCCTGGTGCGAAGATTCTCGCTGGGGGTCATTCGCTGATTCCGGCAATGAAGCTGCGACTCGCGGCTCCCGAGGCACTCGTGGACATTGGGCGCATTGCCGAGCTGCGCGAGATCCGGGTCGATAACGACATTCGCATCGGCGCGATGGCTACGTATGACGAGATTCGCAATCACGTGGTCCTTGCGGCGCTCTTCCCGATCTTGCCAGAGGCGATCAATGTCGTGGGTGACCAGCAGGTGCGGGCGAGGGGCACGCTCGGCGGGGCGATTGCACATGCCGATCCGGCCGCGGACCTCACGGCGGTCTTTCAGGCGCTCAATGGTCGCGTCAAGGTGACGGGCCCTTCCGGGGAGCGTGAGATTGCCGCAGATGATGTCTTCGTCGATCTGTGGACCACCTCGCTGCAACCGAATGAGCTCCTGACCACCATCGTCTTCCCGCGCCCTGCTCCGGGGACCAAGATGGTCTATGCGAAGCACTCACATCCTGCAAGTGGCTACGCTGTCGTCGGGGTAGCTGTGGTGTTGGCAATGTCGGATGGCTCAGTGTCTGACTCTCGCGTGGTGATTACGGGTGCGACTTCCAGGCCGGCAAGGGCAACTGGGGCCGAGGGAGCCCTCAACGGCCACAGCCTCACTTCAACCACGATCGCGGACGCGGCCTCCAGGGCGTCGGCTGGTCTGCAAATCAATGGAGACACCTATGCATCGGAGGAGTACCGCGCACATCTCGTAAACGTGATCACACGTAAAGCTTTGGAGCAAGCAGCAGCGCGGTAGCTGCCCGCAGGGATCAGAAAGAGCCCGGTGCTGCATCTCTGCACCGGGCTCTTTCTGATCCCTCAATCTTTTGGGCTTACCAGAGGTAACGGATCAGCGCGATCCAGGCAATAAACTGGACGAGTAGTGCAGCCGCAAGAATGAACCTCGCCGCGAACATATCGGCCTTCGAGAGGAACCAGGCCATGACGATATTCATCAATGATAGGGCAATGGACAGAAGTGGAACGCTCCAGAGAGCATTCCGTCCCCTGATGTTCTCCGGGAGCCCGCTTGCGCTTACATGGGTCGGGATCGTAAGCGGGAGAAGGTCCAACCGGTTGGAGACTACCATAGCCATAATGACGGCGCTGAGAATAGCCGCGCCCATCAAGGCAAGCGAGGGAATGTCGTCGACGAGTTCCGCGCCGGAGATAGACCGGGGGATGGAAACTTTGGGAAGACTGGATGTCGTGAATTTGACCTTCGGCCGAGTGCGAGCCGTGCGGCGACGCGCCGGTACTTCCCAGTCCCTCTCATCGTCATACGTCAGATAGGGATCGTCAGCGTAAAGTTCGTCATCGCTTGGATCGTCATACTCCTCCTGCACGCGCTGTCGCCGTCCGGGGGTTTGCTGGTGCTGATGAGGAGACTGGGCGGCACTGGCCTGGGTCTGACGCTGGACCGGTCTTGGGGTGCGTTTTCGACGAGGCGAAGCAGGATCGGGCGCCTGCTCGTAGCTTTCATCACTACCGTACTCCGGCTCCGTATGGCTGTTTTCGGCATACACCTCGTGGTCGTCGTAATCGGGGTTCGCAAACTGTTGGCGGCCAGCGGAAGCGGCACCCGGAGTGCGTTCAGGGCGAGCGTCGCGTGAGTCTCGCCGGTCGCTCACGGCGCGTTGCAGCCGATTGAGCTGGCCAGCCGTTCCCTGGGGTGCGTCCTGACGAACCCGGGAACGCGCGGTAACCTTGGTTTCCTGCTCGCGGGAGGGACGCCCCGAAAGATAGCGGTCGATCTCCGCCGGATCAATGTCCCAGCTAGGCTGATTTGCCCGTTGCGATTGCTTTCGTGGGTTTGAACCACGGTCAGATGGTGCCGATCGGCGAGTCCGTCCCGACTGGTCTGATCCGTCTCGTGAGGACACGTTATCAGGCTCCTCTCCCACTTGTGCTGGCGATGGTGGTGTGCAGTTTTCAAGACCTCACACCACCGGGGTATTCTTCGTCAAGTGTGGATCATCCGCTGGATCGCGTCAAAGCGGCTACGGACGACCCGCACCTCAAGAAACCAATTACTGACCAGGGGTTGCCATCGGCGACCCGGCCGGCGGGGCGTCCTGCGTCAGGTTCGGCCCAGCGACCGGCGTTGCGCTCAGATCCGGCGCCCCAATCGGCGTAGCCACAATTGGTGTAGGAGCATCGGGCGGCGGTGCAAACTGCTCGCTCGTCGGCTCAGGGGTTGGCTCGTAGTAGTCCGAGGAAATCTCGCTCTTCTCCCGCTGCTGCTCAGTCCAATTGCTCACGGCCTGCGTCTTGGCGAGGGAGTATTGTGCTTCCGTCAACGGGCGGTCCTCCGCCTTGTCGTTCACCTTGACGATGTGCCAACCATATTCGGTTTTCACCGGCCCCGCTACCTCGCCGGGCTCGGTACTGAAAGCGACCTCGGTGAAGGCGTCCGGCATCTGGTCCCTGGTAATCCATCCAAGCTCGCCACCAGTTGGAGCAGTGATCGTATCCGTCGATGTCGTCTTCGTGACTTCATCAAAGCTGGCGCCGCTCGTGATCTGCTCGTACGTCTGGTTGGCAAGATCCTCGGTTGCAACCAGGATATGCTGCGCCTGGACCTGCTCGGCGCGTTGCGGAACGTCGCTGATAATCCTCGCGTCAACCAGTTGGCGTGCGGCCTGGGGCTTCACCCAGAGCTCCATGTACTCGTCCAGTGATATGTCGGCGTCGTCGAACACATCCTCCTGAAACAACTCGAATTCCGAGCTCGCAGTGATCCGGGCGGCTTCGATATCCGGGGTCGCTACCGGGCTTGCAGCCGGCGTTGCCGCCGGTGTCCCCACTGGTGTTGCACCAGCGACTGCCGGTGGCGTGCCCAGCGCGGCGGCTTGTTGGGTTTCCAGCACCTGCTGGGTTTCCGTGGCCCATGCAGCGCGCTGCGGGATCATGGTCGGTGTCGGAATGGGAGTAACCAGTGACTGCCCTGGCGGGGAAAAGGCATTCAGGGCGTAGTCCTCGAGGACCGGCTCTGAGAGATTGATGCCCATCTCCTCCGCACCAGCAACGTAGAGATGATCCTCGATCATCTGACGGACCGTAGCCTCGCTCACATCGCTGCTGCCCCAGACCTCTTCCCGCATCTGATCGAATTGGGCGGCGTACATCAGGAACTGCGTCTGCTGTTGGCCCGTGACCTGCAGGGCGTAGTCTTCGTAGGTTCGGGCCTGGTTGTAAAGCGCGATTTTCTGGTACGTCCAGTATTCCTTCCGCGTAATCTCCTCACCGTTGACCGAAGCAACTACCTGGTTGGGCTTGACCTGGTATTCCCAGAACGCCCCGATACCCAAAATGGCAACGATGAGCACGCAGGCGGCAATCAGTCCAATGTAGAAAATCCGCTGGTACATCGTCTCCTTTTGGCGACGACTGGCACGGCGTGGTGGCGATGTCAGACGAGTCTTGCCACGGTCACCAAGCGGAGTCCGGGTACCGGAGGGTCTCTTGAAGCGATCACTCATCGACGCTACGGCCTTCTTTGTCTAGCGAATGCGCACCTTGTCCGGGACAGGTGAGCGCATCCCGATGTGTCAGGTTGAACCATACAGAAAACGGCGCGCCACTGGATCATGTGACCCGATGAGACGCGCCGTGGTGCATTCACAGCCGCGGATTATCCGCGGGGAGCACTATTGGTGAAGGGTAGCAGCCCGATGTAGCGCGCGCGCTTGATGGCGACAGTGACGGAGCGCTGGTGCTTCGCGCAGGTACCAAGCTTCCGACGCGGCTCAATCTTTCCGCGCTCACCAACATGGCGGCGAAGTCGGCCGATATCCTTGTAATCCACGTGCTCGATGTTATCTGTGCAGAATTGACAGACTTTACGACGCGAACCAAAACGGCCGCCACCGCCGCCACCCGGCCGTCGTCCGCCACCTGCTCCAAAGGGACGGCGTCCACCGCCTTCTCCGCCCTCACGAGGGCCCTGGGAACCGCCAAAGCGCGATCCACCCGCTTCTGCGCCATCGCGTGGGCCTTGGGAACCGCCAAAGCGGGAGCCGCCGGACTCTCCGCCGTCACGCTGGCCCTGGGGGCCACCAAAGCGGAAACCACCCGGCTGCGGGCGGCGATCCCCACCCTCCCGCGGTTCGCGGGTTTCCGTGCGATCCCGGGCATCGCGTGGTTCCGGTCGATTATCGTTTCCTGGTCGTTGATTGTCAGTCATGTGTTATTCGCTCATTTCAATCTAAAAGCAATGGCACTTGTGGCGGGGTGAAACTAGAAAGGAACTTCGTTGAGGTCGTCGGATCCGCCCTGGTCGCCATAGTCGTTCCGCTGGCGCTGTTGACCCCCTCCATAGCCCCCGCCATACTGCTGGCCGCCGCCAGAGCCTTCTCCGCCCTGACCATCCTGGCGCGCACCGAGCAACTGGACTTCGTTGGCGTTGACGTCGAGAGACATGCGCACCTGCCCATCGCTCCCGGTAAACTCGCGGGACTCGATGCGACCCTCAACGTACACCTGGCGCCCCTTGACCAGCGCCCCGCGCTCGTTGAGGTTGACCAGTGTTTCGGCCAGCCGGCCCCAAGCCGTCACCCTGAACCATGTCGTGTTCTCCTGCTCCTGCCCTTGGGAGTCACGCCATCTGCGCGAGGCGGCGACGGAGAACTGGACATTGAGGGCGCCCGATGGGGTGTAGCGGGTTTCCGGGTCTCGACCCAGGTTGCCGATGATAGTGACCTTTGCCAGGCTCATTTATCCCTCCTCGGAATCGGAACCAGCTCCATCCATAGCATTTTGAGCGAGGCCCGCTGCGCTACTGGCGGCAGCGGCTCCAACCTGCTGCATTGTCTTCGGCAGGCGATACCCGTGCTGCTCCGCAGCCTCGTTGGAGGTAAAATAGATCTCCGCGACGGTTTTCTCGTACGACGGTGATTCCCTGGGGTGGAAGATCCTGGAACTGGCGTTGCCCTTGACGGGGAAGCCATCTGGCACATCTCGTGTGCCGTCGCCAGCGACCCAGGTTTCGCCTTCGCCTTCAGTCGGAATCTTGCGCGAGGCGGTCCGCTGCGCCACTTCCTCGGGGGCATCGGCGGGGGCAGGGTTCTCCTCACCCTCGATCTGGTCGGCGACCTCCGCGGCGGTCTCCTCAATGGTCTCTTCCGCCTGATCCTGTCCCGATGCTTGCGCTTCTTCGGCCACACCTGTTTCCGTGCTGGAAGCTGTCGCGGCAGGTGCCGTAGCCTGGTCCGCCGGGTTTGCCGGCGCAGAGGCAGCCGGTTCTCTTGTGTCGGGCGCTTCCGCCTGGCCGTCGGTCTCCGCTGTGTCTTGATTGGTCGCTTGTTCCCCTGCCTTGGGGTCGTCCATAACGAGAAGATAGCGAATGACGCCGGTGTCGAGCCTCAGGTCGCGCTCGATCTCGTTGATGGCATTCGGTGATGTGCTGAAACGGGTGAGTACGTAGACGCCGTCGCGATAGTCGACGCTATTGAAGCGCATGGTATAGGCGAGGCGCCGGCGGCCCCAGGGGGAGTCGACGAGTGTTTGCGTGACCTCGCCGGTAGCCCCGGCGATGTATCCGCTAATCCTGTCGATAGCTGCCTGCGTATCCTCGTCCGCCATATCCGGGACAAGGATCGACATCAGCTCGTACGCACGTGGTTCCCGGGTAACATTTGCCAAAAGAGATTCCTTCCTTTGGGTTTCCGCCGTTGTGCCGACAATCGACCACGGCGGAGAAAGGCTGTGGGGAGAACCCCCACAAACACGATACATGTCAATTGAGCGCGTGCGATGCA
>JAUJLY010000174.1 GCA_030447145.1 Thermomicrobiales bacterium | reverse complement strand
GCCACTTCCTGACGAAGTGACTGTCGCGCCTGGGCCGTCTCCTGGCGCAAGGTCTCCTGAGCCCGGTTCAGGAACTCGTCTGCACTGGCCTCAGCCTTCTCGCGTGCTCGGGCCTCGATCTGCTCCGCATTCTGCCGGGCGGTCACGAGCATCTCCTGCGCCTCACGGCGGGCCTGCGCCATCACTTCCTCGTTCCTCGCCTGGGTTGCCCTCAGCTCGACCTGCATCCGCTCGGCAGCCAGAAGGCTCTCGCTGATGCGGTCTTGCCGCTGGTCAAGCACCCGGACAATCGGACCGACCGCGAAGCGCCAAAGGAGGTAGATGAAGGCGATAAAGGCAACCAACTGGACGAGCAGCTGCCATATATCGATTCCAAGTTGTCCTAGCATGCTGCCACTCCTTCGATGAGTGTCCTCAGACCCCATCGACCAACCAACGGAGGCGCCTCCGATTACCGGGACACATCCGTTGAGAACCGAAGCAGCGGGAGGCCGGGGCCGCGCCGTTGCGCAGCTCCGGCACCAACTACAGGTTCTAGACGAACGCGATGATGATGGCGATAACGAACGCGTAGATCGCGACCGCCTCGGCGAGCGCCGCACCGATGATCATCGAGGTCTGGATCTGACCAGCAGCCTCAGGGTTTCGACCGATGGCCTCCATCGCGCCACGCACGGCCATACCGATACCGAGCGCCGGGCCAAGACCGCCAATGCCGATTGCAATTCCCGAGCCAATGTAACGTACGGCCTCGGGATCTGTAATACCACCAAACACGTGATGCTTCCTCCTGTCGGTGCCGCGCGATCCAGCCGGCGGCCCCATCAACCCATTGCTAGAGCTATGTCGCTCTATCCAAAAGAAACCAACGCTTCGAACCCGAACCCTGGGGCCTTCCCCATGGCTGAACCCGCAAAAGTTTAGTCGCCTGCAGTTGCCGGCATCCTCCCGGAGCTGTGGGCCTGAGCCTCTACCGGCCGCACGGTGTCATGCTCATCGACATGTTGCTCGTCGTGATCATCATGGCCGGCAGCGGCGAGAAAGACATAGATCAAGGTCAGCAGGGCAAAGACGAGCGCCTGGATTGTGCCGAACAGTGTCTCCAAACCAAGGAACACGACGGGTGCCAGGACCGGGATGACCGCGATCTTGATCGAGGCGGCAATGGCGTACATCACGCCAAGCAGCACTTCACCGGCGAAGACATTCCCGAAAAGACGGGCGGAGAGGGAGATAATGCGTGAAAGTTCGGAGATGACTTCGATCGGGAAGAGGAACGGTGGGTTCGCCATGTGCTTGATACGCCCACGCACACCGTGGGCGGAGACTCCGGCGATCTGGACAACCGTGAACGTCAATACCGACATCGCCAAGGTCATGTTCAGGTCAGCTGTAGGGGGGCGGAGCAACGGCACATTTACCGGATGGTGTTCTTCTTCGGCGGCATGCTCGTCAGCAGGATCTTCTTCTGCAGCATGCTCGCCAGTCGCAACCGCCTCACCGGCCACCTGCTCCTCTTCCGAGTGCTCTTCGGTGGTCTCGAGAGTGGCTTCCTCACCGGCGACCACTTCTTCGGCATCTTCCTTGATGTAGATGGTGCCCACTCCGGGCAAGAGACCCGTGAAGTTCGCGAACAATACGAAGATAAAGATGCCGGCGATCAACGGGAAGATGCGGCGTCCGATCCGCTTGCCCGCGGTTGACTCCACCAGGTTCAGCAGGAACTCGACTAGCATCTCAGCAAGACCCACCGCGCGACCCGGATGGGGATCTCTCTGCGCCTTTCGGGCCAGCCAGGAACCAACGAGCAGGATAGCCGCCATCACCAGGAACATGACAAGCATGGAGTTGGTGACCGCTATCGGGCCCAAATGGAAGAGTGCCTCTGCCGCAAGCGAAATATGCAGTTCCATGTTGTGCTGGCGCCTCTCCTCAACCCTGGCATGCGCTCGTGTGCGCTGGAATGCAATCTTGCTCGTGCATTCCTGACCCGCGAATCAACTCTTTTGAAAACAGTGAGAGCTTGGCGATCTGGACTAATTGCAGACCGTATGAAGGCGCCTATCGACGCCTTGATTTTGCTGATGCCCGACGCTCCAGGGCACGGCCAATGGGACCGTTCTCGCGATCTGGCTTGCCGAGCAGTGTGAGCTCATACAATTGATAACCCGCCGCGACCAATCCGAGGGCAACGCCGACCAACATTAGCACAGGAGGGGTGCCCAGCCAGCTATCCAGCCACGCCCCTCCGGCGATGAAAAAGACCAGAGACGCAACAAGAGAAAACCCCAGCCCAGCGGCAGTTCCTACAGCTTGTATGTCCCGGTCATGTTCTCGGAAGTCTGGTAGCTTGTTGTCGCCCACCGCGCTCCCTCGCTTGCTAGCGGAGCGTATTGCGCTCACCCCGCCGGTCTCACTCGAGAGTGTACCACCCAAACGCGTGTGTGACCAATTTCACAAACAGAACTGCCGAACGGTGCAAGTTTAGCGGTACCTCTTTCTGCTGGCCATGGCTTCGGCGCCCCGTAGTCGGATGTTTGTGCGCCTGTATCGCTGCTCGCTAGAGCTGTACGAAACCGCTGGAACGCTACTCAGCAGGGTCTACGAAGAACTGATGCATCCCCGTGAGTGCACCGCGACCGGAGATTTCCACCACGATTCCCTGGTGCTCGCCCACGGCGGTGCCCACAACGATCCGGCCGGACATCGTCGTGTCGACAATGCTCTCCGAGATAAAGGAAGCACCCACCGCCAGTCTCTCGTCAGCTGCGAGGCATGCCATGGTTGCCGCCATCCCGGTTGCGCAGGGCGACCGGTCGATCAGCCCACCAAGATAGACTGTGGCGTTGCGACTGGTGGAATCCTCGGACTTGGGTTCCCCCAGAATAATCACTCCATACAGTCCTGACAGGTCCGGGTCTTGAGGATGGACGACATCCGTAGCACGTTCGGCGGCCCGCATCACGGCCATGCCCCGTTGTGCCAACTCCGCCGACTGCGAAGCCTCCAGCGACACCCCGAGATCGTCCGCCTTCACTATGGCGTACCAGTTCCCACCATAGGCGATATCTACCGGCACCGTTTGACCGTCGATCTCGATCGGAAGGTCATGCACCAGACGAAACGCCGGCACATTGCGGAAGCGCACCCCTCTAACGCGTCCCTGGTCGACACTTGCGCGAGCCTGAACCGGGCCAACAAAGGTGTCGAATGTGATCCTCGTGTCCGGGCCATCGATCGGCACCGCCCCAGTCTCGATCAGGGCTGTCGACAGTGCGATCAGACCATGGCCTGAGATCGGGCTGTACCCCGCGCTCGACATGAAGATCACCCCATAATCGATTTTGGGATCGTGGGAGGGAAGCAACACAGCGCCGGTCATTCCCGAATAGCCACGCGGCTCGGAGAGCAACAGGAGCGAATGTGGTCACATTTCCCCTGCATCTCCTCATATTGCTTGCGGATCGGTGCGTCACTAAGTTTCGGCAAGCCAAAGGTGATCAAGCGCAGGGCCTGGCCCGCCACATGGGCGTCGACCCACGAAAGATTTCGTTCCACCTCACGCGTTCATGCCTTCCTGGTGATGCAGCGCAATGACGTCACCGCCCTGTGCCGCCTGCGGGTGCGCGCACTGATAACGCGGTATACCGAGGCACCCCCGCCTGATTGTCGAGGATACACCTCTTTTCACCCGATTCGGACGGCTTTGGCGCAGAGCGGCATGTCTAAGGACCGGAAACCAGAAGGACCTGCAGACGTGCTCCTGTCATCGTCTGAGCAGGAGGAGGCTCATCTCGACGTCCCTGTAGTGGTCACTGCGCCACGTGCGCTAATCATATCGGCCGGAAGCTACCACCATCCGTAGGGAACGTTCCGGCTTGGATCGAGCCTTGGATATTTCCCTGTCTCCAGGATTGCGTGCGTGCGGGCCCAAAATGCCGAAATCTCCTGGGGAGTCAGGAGCTCGGCCAGCTGATCGGTCAACTCCTGCGACCCGGCGACCAACTTCTGGACATCGTTCCACAGACTTTCCCGGACCGGACGACCGACGAACTGCCAAAGCACTGTCCGCAGCTTCGGCACTTCGTTGAAGGTCAGGCCGTGATCAATACCGACCACCTTGCCGGAAGTGCTCAACAGGCAATGGGTGATCTTCCTGTCAGCGTTGTTTGCCAGGTGATCGAAGAGCACAATCCGTTCGTTCTCAAGCGTTCTCGCGCCCCAGAACTCGTAGTCCTCCGCAACGTCCGGCTGGGCGGGAACATACATCTGGACGCTGCCAATCCCATGCGGGCCGTTCCGCACCACCGTCGGCGGCACGATATCCCAGCCGAGGGCCCGGCTCAGCAGATACGACGCACGTTCACGCGCATACAGCGACCCGCTCCGAAAATCATGAAGCGGGCGCTCACCTGTCCTGGGTTTGTAGATGCCTAGATGTCCTGGTATTCCCTCCGCCTCAAGCGCTACCGCGAAGGTGTAGTTACTTCCCCAGGGAACCAGCTCCGCTCCGGTAATGTCCGCCCGTTCCAGCAGCTTCAGCGCCTCGTCCTCCGGCAACTCTGGCTGGGGCAGGACCTCACCTGATTCGGGATCCATGAGTTGAATGTTGAGCTCCGGCATCCTGTTCCCCGTTCCAAAGGTCACGATTTGGATACCCATAGTAGGATGGAGAATCGCCCATTACTAGGCTCTCGCGCAAAAAGTCATTCCCCAATACAATCGCGGTGTACGAAAATCTCGTTTTACATGGAGCATGCATCATCATGAAGATCGTCCGATTTTCCACCAGGGATGGTGGAGACGCGCAATACGGTGTTCTTGAAGGCACCACGGTCTACCAGGCCGAGGGCGACCTCTTCGCCGGTCTCATGAAAGGGTCCGAGGTTGGGTCCCTTGATGACGTGACGCTTCACGCACCGGTTGAACCGGGCAAGGTCATCGCGATCGGTCTCAACTACGTCGATCACGTGACCGAGCTGGACAAGGACCGTCAGCTGCCGACGACCCCGGTTGTGTTCATGAAGCCGCAATCCGCCATTGTCGGTCCGAATGAGGAGATTGAGATCGCGCATCCCGATCACGATACGCATTACGAGGCAGAAATCGTGGTGGTCATCGGCAAGAAGGCGAAAGATGTCTCCGAAGGGGAGGCGCTGGACTATGTGCTCGGTTACACCGCAGGGAACGACGTCTCCGACCGCGTCGAGCAATATGCGGATGGCCAATGGGTGCGTGGCAAAGGCTATGACACATACCTGCCGCTTGGACCTGCAATCGAGACCGAGCTGGACGTCAGCAACGTGAAGGTGCAATCCCGCCTCAACGGCGAAACGCGCCAGTCGGAATCCACGAAGAGCCTCATCTTCAGCATCCCCTTCCTGATCAGCTTTCTGAGTGGCGTGATGACCCTGAATCCCGGCGACATCATCATGACCGGCACGCCCCACGGTGTTGGCCCAATGCAGGAGGGCGACGTCATCGAGATTGATGTTGAGGGCGTCGGTGTGCTTCGCAACCCGGTGAAGAACCGCGTTCGCGCATAAGCGGTAACCCTGTCAATGATCGAGAGGCCGCCCTAACCGGGGCGGCCTCTTTGCGCAGGACTCCCGGTCCGTCTTGCATCGCCAAACAAGTGATCGATGAACCGATCCTTCGAAGTGTCCCCGGGCCGGAGATTCACCAGATCACCTGGATACCGATAAAGTTCAGACGTTATGCCAAAAGAGAAACCCGGCATTGTACACTCGACTGGTGCTCGTCAGGCATATCATATTCGTGTCCATAATCCGCGCCCGTTCGGCCGCTCCTTATATGCACATGGGTCTCTGCGGCTCCCAGAAACGGCGCATCCCAGGAGGATCTCCGGTAAATGAACATCACTATTTTCGGCACCGGTTATGTTGGGCTCGTCACTGGCGCCTGCTTTGCCGAAAATGGCAACGATGTCTGTTGCGTTGATGTTGACGAGAAGAAGATCGAGCAGCTTCGCAATGGCATTGTTCCGATTTACGAACCAGGGCTGAGCGAGTTGGTGGAGCAGAATGTCGCCGCTGGCCGCCTCTCTTTCACGAGCGATGCCCGCGAAGGCATCGATCATGGCCGGTTTATCTTCATCGCCGTTGGTACTCCACCGAACGAGGATGGATCCTCTGACCTGAAATATGTTGAGGCCGTCGCGACGACCATCGGCGACCTTCTCACCCGACCGGCAATCATTATCAATAAGTCGACCGTGCCGGTTGGCACAGCGGATCGCGTGCGTGGGATTGTCTGCGGGCGTCTTGAAGAGCGAAACGTCGAAGTTCCGTTCGATGTGGTGAGCAACCCGGAGTTCCTCAAGGAAGGTGCCGCCATTGAGGACTTCCAGCGACCGGATCGCATTGTGGTGGGTGCAGAGTCTCCGGAAGCGATCGAGGCAATGCGTCGGCTCTGTGCGCCGTTGGACCGCAGCCCCGAGCGGTTCTGCGGGTGGG
>JAUJLY010000173.1:3609-6508 GCA_030447145.1 Thermomicrobiales bacterium | reverse complement strand
ATAGGGAGCAGCTACGATACTATCAATTATCGATTATATTCGGATGAGGAGGCAGAGATGAGCGGTCAGAGCTACCGTGCGGCTGTCATAGGGTGCGGAAAGATGAGTCGCGGTCATGCACGCGCTTTCCTGAATAACCAGCGTGTGGACCTCGTTGCTGGTGCCGATGTGAGCGAGGCGGCCCGGGACGCTTTTTCTCGCGAGTTCGATGTGGGATCGATGTACTCGGATCCTGCCGAACTGCTGGCGAACGAGCGTCCGGATCTGGTCAGCATTTGCACGTGGCCCCCACTTCACGCCGACCTTACGGAAGCGGTATTCGCTGCTGGCGTGAAGGGCGTGTGGTGTGAGAAACCCATGGCGGTCCACCTGTCTGAGGCCGACAGGATGGTTGCGGCCGCACAAGAATCCGGCGGCGTCCTTATCATCAACCATCAGCGACGCTACATGGATAGCTATCTCCAGGCGCGTGACCTCATGCGTGATGGGGCGATCGGCGAGGTCACTCAGATTACTGGCATTTGCGCCGGTGACGCCCTGACGGACGGGACGCATTTGATCGACATGACGCGCTACCTGAACAACGACGTGCCGATCACCTCGGTGTTTGGTGCGATCGACATGACCCCAAAGGGAGACGTGAGTCCCGACGGAATGGGCACGATCGAGTTCAACCAGACGCGAATGCGATACGGCCACCACGTGGAGTCGGGATCGATGGCGATCCTGTTCTTTGAGAACGGTGTGCGTGCGCATCTGGAGATGGGCAATCTTGCTCGGGGTGGGTACCAACGCTTCTTCATCGACGGGACCGAGGGACGGCTTGAGTTGAGCGGTGACAGTCCGTTCGAGGATGGCAGCCGTGTACGGGTCAGAGGCCGTACTGGTCCGATGGAGGTGCTTCCTCCTTCAAGCTTGGATGGGGCGATGGACCGTGCGCTCGATGACCTCCTGAGCACTATCGAAACCGGCGCTGAGCATCGGTTGAGTGGGGAATCCGGTCGCGAGGACCTGGAGATCGTCAACGCCATTTACGAATCGGCGCGGTTGCGAATGATCGTCCAGCTTCCGCTGGAGGTGAGCGAGTCCCCTCTTGAAGCGATGTTGACGGCTGGTGAAATCCAACTGAACTAGGAAGTGGGAGCAACGATGAAACTGGGTTTTGCCGCATTTGAGTTCATCAATCATGCGAGCCGCTCCCGCTACTACTCCAGCGGGCGGCCGACGGTCAGTACGGCCGGCCGCCCGATCCAGTTCTACACACATCGGGAGCAACCGGTTGTCGACACCGACGATCCGCTGGGCTGGTTTATCCCTCGGTGCAGGGAGATGGGCTTCGATGCGATCGAGGGAAACCTGACGTCCTACATGGACGATCCGAGCGAACTCGACCGTATCGGCAATCTCCTGGCTCAGCACGGCGTGACCTTGTCAACTGATTACGGTGACGACTTCTCGAATCCAACGAAGGACCCGGAGGAGTTCAGGACGTTCGCACGGAAGGCCAAGCAGCTCGGCGTGACCGCTATTGGTGTCGGGGGAATGCCCTTCTCCATCAACCGGTTTGTTGATGACCCGTCCTTCGAGAGACAGATGGAGATGATTCGCACGGGCATCGCGCCAATGGTGGAGATTGCCGAGGAGGAGGCGCTGAAACTTGGCTACGAAAATCATGCCGATTACCGGGTGACCGACCTCATGGAGCATGTCGTGAAACCCATTGGCTCATCGGCGCTTGGTATCAAGCTGGACACTGGCAACTGCCCACTGGTCATCGAAGATCCGGTGGACGCGGCGCATGCGTGTGCCCACGTCTGCTATGCCACACATTTCAAGGACATGTTCATCAGCCCCGTGACTCCGGATGGAGGGAAGATCGTGGGAGCGCCGCTTGGGCGCGGTCACTGCCGGCTTGACGAGGTTGCTCGCATCCTGTCGGGGTCATCCTATGCGGACGACCTAATCCTTTCGATTGAGATCGGATGGATGCCGCCGAATGAAGACTATTTCGAGTGGCTGGAAGAATCGGTCACCTGGTGTCGAACACAGTTGGCCGGCTATCTGGCGCCCTTCGACCAGGTCGGTGTCGATGCGACCGCTGGTCCAGACACAGCAAGGACTGCCCGATGAAGATTGGTCACACCGGAATCACGTGGGGTATCCCAGGCGACGTGGAAACGGCATATCAGGAGACGGCTGACCTCGGCTACATGAGCTTTGAGACGTTCGCCACCACCATCATTGAATGGAACGGCCGCCCCGGCGGATACCGGGCGTTGGTGGAGCGCTGCGGCATCCCGACCAGTGCAGCGTACTGTTACAAGGAGTGGATAGACCCGGCCACCGCCCAGCAGGATCTGGAGGACGCCCGTCGTGAGGCGGATGCCAGCCGCGAGGCCGGCGCGAGCTCACTGGTACTCCAGGGAGGGTCTCGACCGCAGGGGGGCCTGGACGCCGATCGTATGCGCAGGCTGGCCGACGCGTTAAACCGGATCGGCGCCTATTGCCAGGAGATCGGGCTCGTGGCGTCGTTGCATCCGCATACCGGTACCGCCGTCGAAACCCGCGAGGAGATCGATGCCATCCTGAGGCTCACCGATCCGGCGCTGGTCGGGTTCGCACCGGATACCGGTCAGATCGCCAAAGGGGGCAGCGACATCGTAGCGGTGCTCGACACCTATCGAGACCGGATCGCCCATGTTCATCTCAAGGACTGGTGCGGCAAGACCGAACGGGACGATAAGGGACAGGAAATGGATCTCACGGGCTACGTCAACTATGAGCCGGTTGGACACGGCGTGTTGCCGATGCCCGAGATCCTGCGCATTCTGGATGGGTGCGAGCAGGATTTTTGGACGAACGTCGAACTCGATGGAACCAGCCGTGCACCGCGCGCGCC
>JAUJLY010000173.1:2097-3509 GCA_030447145.1 Thermomicrobiales bacterium | reverse complement strand
CAGCATGGAAATGAGCGGGTTGTCGTCGACATGGAGCGGGAGCCGTATCGCCTGGCGCCGGCGGGAGGACTCGTAGATCGCGATCAGGATCTCAAGCGTATCGCGGGCGCTCCGAGCCGCGAGCGGGTGCTGGAGGCCTGGCTGCAGGAGGCAATCGATCATGACCGCAACTTCCTGACTGACGGCGGAATAGCTGGGCTCGCGGGCGTAATCGTCCGCCGAGAATACAACCTCCACATCTGCTCCTCGATGCAGGTGGACGAGTGGTTGGCCATCGATGGGCCTGTCTCCATCGACGACCAACCGGCCAGCCGAGCCGTGGACGACGAGCCGATGGTACGTGGGCCCGTGCACCGGTTGCGGTGAGATGCTGATACGCTCGTCACTGTCGTCGCCAGCAATCGAGCCGGCGCCGAGCAACAGATGCCCGCCTCCCTGAAATCCTATCAGCCCAACGGCGCAGTCCTCGATCTGCTGGCCCCACGCCTCTCGATGCTCACGCGCATCGACCTGGCCAATGACCCACTCTCCTCGGGGGTCGCCCAGAAAGAACCGGACGAGGTCAACGGTGTGGGTGGAGTCGACCAGGAGACTCGATCGAGGGTGGCCGAATGCCTCGATCGAGATCACCTCTCCCACCCTGCCGCTTGCTATCACCTTGTGCGCAGCGACGTACTGCCGGTCGAAACGCCGCTGGTGCCCGATCAGGAGCAAGGTGCCGCTGGCTTGACAGGCTTCGATCATTTCATCGGCCGATTTCAGGTCGAGCGCGATGGGCTTCTCGCACAGGATGGCACGCGGCGCCGCGATGGAGGCGGTCTCGATGGTCATCGGGGCATGAAACTGGTGATGCGTACAGATACTGACGATGTCCGGACGTTCGACCACAAGCATCTCGCGGTAGTCCTCGTACCATCGCGGGATACCGAACTCGCCAGCAAAGCCCCTGGCCGTCTCGCCTGAAATGTCAGCACAGGCCACGGGGGCCGCCCGGGAATCCGCGAGGTAGGCGTTCGCGTGGCCGTGGGCCATTCGACCGCAGCCGATGATGGCCGCCCGGAAAGGGACCGCGGCAGAGGCTGGAGTGGTTAGAGTCACAGCTTGATGCCACCTGCAGCCAGACCCTGGACGAAGAGACTGCTCGTGAAGGCGAACAGTATCACGAGCGGAATGGTTCCGATCACATACCCTGCCATCAGTGGACCCCAGACGGTGTAGTACTGGGACTGAAAGCGATACAGGCCGAGCACGAGGGGATAAGCATCCTGGGAACTGATCGTGATCAGGGGCCACAGGAAATCATTCCAGGTGCCTAGAATGTTGAAGATCGCAACTACACCCAGAATGGACTTGGACAGTGGAACAGCGATCCGCGCAAAGATTCCAAGCTCTCCGGCTCCATCCAGGCGCGC
>JAUJLY010000173.1:0-1997 GCA_030447145.1 Thermomicrobiales bacterium | reverse complement strand
CCCGTAATGATCGACAGCACGAGATTCAGCCGGATTTGACCCTTGATGAGCGGCAGGTCGATGGTGAGGAACTGGCGCATGCCGCCTGCTCCGTCCAGCTTCGCAGCATCATAGATGTCCACGGGGATGCTCTGGAGACCGGCAAGATAAATGAGGACGCCAATGCCGCCGACGAACGGAAATGCCGAGCCCATCAACGCATAGAGCGCAAGATCGGGATCCGCGAGCCAAGCTCTGGTCCAGTGGTCGAGTCCAATCCCGCTCAGCATGGCGTTGAGGATCCCGTAGTATGGATCGTAGATGAACTGCCATAGCAAGAGCGTAACAAGGCCCGGTACGATCGCGGGCCAGACCATAATGATTCTGTAGATGTACTGAGCACGATCGGACTTGAGCCGGAATATCCATTCCGCCACGAAGATCGGAATCGTGACCGCGGTGATCGTTCCAAAGAGCGTCAGGGCTACGACATTGCGGATCGACGTGATAAAGGTCGCATCGCTCCACAGATCACGGAAGTTCTTCAGCCCAATAAACTGACCCTCTCGCCCGTAGTCAAGGGTGAAAATCGAGCCCCACAGGGCCAGGAAGGCGGGATAGTAGTTGAACAGAACGAGCAGGATAAAACACGGGAGCAAGAGAAAGTAGTAATAGCGCGCCTTCACGATGCGCTTCCACAGTGATGCGTGCTTTCTCCGGTATCGAGGGAGAGCGACAGGTGTAGCTTGCATGGTTCGTTCGGCTTCCTCGTGGGCAGAGGACCCATGTTTAGGGGATAGGGAGTACGGTTGCACTCCCCATCCCCTGAACGTCACACCAGCTTGACGTTACCTCCAGTCATTCTCCTCGGCAGCTTTCTCAGCCTGGGCGAGAAGGAGTTGCTGAAGTTGCTCAGCGGTCTCATCGAGTTCGGCACGTCCAAGCAGGTAGTTCTGCGTAACAACCGTGATCCTGTCCGCAGCCTCCGCCTCGATCTTGTCGGCATAGGCGATCATGCCTGCCTCGCCGACACCGCTGGCGACCGCCGCGAGCGGCTCCTTCAACTCCTCATTGACCTCGACATTCTTGATGTTGGGCAGGAACTGCCCTTTCTCGGCAATGATCGGAGTGGCCTGGGCCGGTGCGGTGATATAGCGCAAAAAGTCAACGACCAACTCGACGTTGCCATTCTTCTCCGCGGTATTGGTCACGCCATACTGGGCGGCCGTGGCGCCACCAATCGATGGAGCGGGAAGTCCTGTAGCGTATTCGGACTGTCCGACGCCGGTTCCCTTCTCGAGCGTCGGCATGAAAAACGATCCCCATTCGAACCCCAACTGGTCGTTGGCATTCAGGAGGCCGAACCGCCAGCTCCCATCCTCGAGGATGCCCAGCCTGCCCTGGGTAAACTGCAACTCGAAATCAGCGGTTTCCAGTGCCCACTGTTCGGACCAGTAAGGCACGGACTCCTTCATGAGCCGCAGCCATTCCTTGTACTCGGGCTTGGTAGCATCATAGATCCCATCCAGGATCGCCAGAGAGATGTCCTTTTGGGTGTACGAGCCTCCAACACCCGTAGGTTGGATTTGGTCCTTCCAGCCACCGATCACCATCTCGCCCAACTGGGGCTGTGACCACTGCATCCCGTTGTAGGGGGCAATTCCGGCGTCCTTGAGCTTGGAGAGGACCTCAATGAATTGCGCGTAGGTCGTTGGAACCTCCACGCCAGCCGCTTCGAAGTGCGTCATGTTGTAGAAGAAGAACGTCGTAACCAGGTCATAGGGAACAACATAGATCTCGCCGTTCGGGGCGTACTTGGCGCCAGTCGGCGCCTCGAAGAACTGGTCGACCCACTGCTCGCTGCCTGGTTGTCCGGCTTCGACATACGGATTGGGTTGCTGCATATATGGGCTCAGGCTGACCCACCAGCCCTTGCCAACGTCCCGGTTTGTATCGAAGCTCTGCGTCCAGACGATGTCCGGGGCATTGCCACCGGTAAGCTGGGTAACGGTCCAGAC
>JAUJLY010000172.1 GCA_030447145.1 Thermomicrobiales bacterium | reverse complement strand
TGACGGAGGCCACGGTGAATATGACCGTATTCTGCATCGACTGCCAGAACTGCGAATCCGCAAGTGTGTCCCGGTAGTTCTCAAAACCGACGTATCGTGGTTCACGGGGACTCGCCAGACGGGTGTTGGTGAAGCTCAACCTGAATGTCTCAAGGAGTGGGTAAATGGCGACGATACCGATGACGATCAGCACCGGAAGGACCAAAACCCATCCCAGCTTCTCCTGCTGGCGGGCAAGGGTGCCACGATCCCGGTACGCCTTCCTTTGCGGAACGGCCTCTTCCTCGGCTTCGGCCGCTGTAGTGACTTGCGCAAATTGCTGCTCCGACATCGCTCTTTCCCCCCGATGCTGGGTTCAGTGAAGGAACATGCCGGATGGAACATCCGCCCCATCCGGCTACACTCCCGCACCGTGTCGTCAGGAAGCCCGACTGGCGAGGAATCCTACAGGTCGCTCATGATGTCTTCGATCTCCGCGGCCATGCTCTCTGTTGTCGAAGCCGCATCGGCACCGGTAAGAATTTGGTTTACACCGGTGAAGTACGTGATGGAGACCTCGTTATAAAGGTCTGCGGCTTGCGTCGACGGTCGCGGCACCGCGCCCCCGGCGAAGACGTCGAACAGCAACTCGTAGTACGGCTGTGCTGCCAGCACGTCCGGATCCTGATAGAGCGAGCCGATGGTTGGTAGCAGCGCGACCTCGATCGCACGTGCCTTCTGAACCGGCGCGCTGCACATAAAGCGGCAGAACTCCTTCGCAGCATCCTGGTTCTGGGAGTACTGGGACACGAACGCCTGCCACCCACCGAGGGTCGCGGCATGGGTCTCACCATCTCCTGTCGGCAACTGGCCAACCGTGAACTTGTCCTGGATGACGGATCCTTCGCTCTGGCCCAGTGAGTAGGCATACGGCCAGTTACGCATGAACGCCGAGTTACCGCCCTGCCAGACAGCACGGGCGTCCTCTTCCATGTAGCCGGTCACGGCCTGCGGCGAGATGGTGCCGACCCAGCCCTTGGCCCGCTCGAACGCCGCGATGGCCTGCTCGCTGTTGAGCGTGACTTCCAGCGTCTCCGGATCGATGATCTGGCCGCCGCCATGCGAATACTGCCATTCGAGGGCATCGCAGGTGAGGCCTTCGTAGGCATTGCCTTGCCAGACGAAACCGGTGAACTGCGGTGTGTCGGCGGCTTCGCCCTCCATGATCGCCTGGGCCATTTCCTCGAGCTCGTCCCACGTCTCGGGCGGCCCGTCGAAGCCATATTCCTCCAGCAGGTCCGTGCGAGAGTAGAGAAGACCGGCATCCGTGAACATCGGGATGCCAACCAGCTTGTCACTAGTCGTGTTGTTCTGCATAATCGCTTCGAAGAAATCTCCTTCAGGAACCGAATCGCTCAGGTCAACGGCGTGCGACGCGAGGATACCGGGCCAGATCACATCAATGTCAGCAGCGTCGATGTCACCGGCCTGGGCGGCGAAGGTCTGCAGCAAGAACTGGAGACGGTCGGTGGTTGATTGAGCGCCCTGCACCCGAGTCGCATTGGCACCGGTGATCTCGTTGAAGCGAGTGAAAATCGCATCGTCGAACGCCGTGGTCGGTGAATCCGCACCACCCATGTAGTTGAACGTCACACCAGCAAAGTCGGTGCTGAGCTGCAGTTCGTCCTGCAACTCCTCGGCACTGGGAATCGACCAGCCCAACTCGCGCCCCTCGGGTGTTCCCTGGGCGCCAAGTGACTCGGCCCGGAGGATAGTACCCATGAGCGCGGAGCTGAGCCCCAGCGCCGTTCCGCGCTTCATGATCTGACGGCGAGTTAGACGGCCATGCAGAGCATCGCGGTACAGATTGTTGACCGGATTCGGGTTCAAGTAGTTCCTTCTCACGTTGAGCGTCCTCCTGGTAATGACTGCGACAACGAGCCTTGTTCGCGGCATCGGCCCATAAATATCGTTACACGTCTATCGTTACACGTCGGGCCTTCAGTCAGTTTATGTGGGCGGCACCATGCCGCCTTGTCGCGAATCTGCGAATTATAATGCAAGTTCGGGACCATAAATACAAGTAGAAAGCGAGGTGCTGCCCTGATTGGGTGGCGCCTCGCTTTGATTTCTATACAGAATCCCGCGCTACGGAACCGTTTTCATGGACTTACAGTTGAACCGGATTACCGACTGATTCCCTGTATTTCCGCCAAGTAGACTGACGCCTCGTCATCGGGCAATTCGAAGCGGCCAGATTTCTGCGTGAGCACGAGCCGATAGAAGATCGTGCCTTCAATCAGATCTGGTACGAGATTGTCGCGGAAGATCACTTGCAGGGCGTGCCGGCGCTCCTCGTCGGAGGTCAACTCCTCGTATCGGCCCTCGGCCACAACGCTCCGCCAACGGTCCTCCGCCTCGGCCTCGTCGACCTCGAAGCTGACGAGCGGCTGTTGCCGCATGATCCGGATCTTTCGCCCAAGCGGGCCGAGAGCATAGACGGCATCACCGTCGTATCCATAGGCCAATGGAACGATGTAGGGCCGCCCTCCGCCTTCGTCCGGAGAGGCACATGCAATCCGTCCCACCAACGCGGTTGAGAGCAACTGCTCAATGCCCTCCGAGTCGAGAACGAAGATCTTTCCCATGCGCTAATACAGTCCTTCTCTTCACTAATGTAATGTCACCGGCATCGGGGCAGGTGCGGCTACTGGTAGATAACGAGATCCGGCACCGGCGAGAGATCGAGGACCTCTTCGGGAGTCATCAGCGGCTTGTCTTGCCCATAGAAAAGCTTGATGCCGTTGTACTCAATCGGCTCCTGAGTAATCACCGCATTGTAAGTACCGCGCTTCAGGTCGGGTGAGCCGTGGCCATCCATATCGATGACCAATTGAACGCCAGCGACGGGTTCTATCTGGTCCTTGTTTTCGATCATTGAATGAGAGAACTGGTGCACGATAAGCACCTTCGGTGGCAATCCCAGCTGCGCCGCCATATCGGCGAGGTACTGCTGCGTCCAGGTTACATCCGTGACATCTACCTGACCGATGTGCTGGCCGGGGATCTGGCCCTCCCGCATCGAGAACTCGGGGTCCAAAGCAAGATGGACGAACGGTTTCTCCAGCCACGGACGAAGCCCCTCGACCTCGGTCTGCACCGTCCTCCGACCGATCTGTACGTCGAAGAAGAGCAGGATGCCGTTCTCCCCTGCGAACGCCGTGTACTCATTCAACAGCGCCGAAGGGGTATCAAGGAGATAACTGCCATCTGCTTGCGGATCCGCCTGCGCGACGGAGGCAATGACCTCAAAGGCAATCTTGACCGGGCGGGAAGGGTCCGCTGCCTCATAGGCGGCAGCCTGCTCCCGGAGGAGCTCCAGCAGGCGAGCCTCGTCGTACTCGCCCAGGATGCCCATGTCCGAGTTACCCGGAAAGCCATAGAAGAGCAGTAAACGGTAATTAGGCAAAAGCGACCCGTCATTCGCCTGCTGCTCCCGAGGCAGGTTCAGGCTAAGCTTCGGGCCCTCTGTCGCCTCCACGACCACGGCTTCAGTGGATACCGGAGCCTCAACATCGCCACCCTCGGTGACCTCCAGCGCATCAGTCGACATCGTTGGAGCTGCCTCTTCCTGCGCTGTGCTCGGGTTCGAGAAAGCAAGATCAGCGACCGGAGTCTCCGCACCGGGCAGCAATTGAACGGATTGTGCCTCGCCAGCAGGCCTCGCGAACCAGAATGAACAAAGGATGAGAAAGCCCACCACGAGGATACTGAGCACCCGTTCACCGGGCAACCAGGACAAGACCGACACCAGTCGTTCGCTGGCTCGCTTGTTCAGGCGCCTCTTGGGCTCAGGCCCCCGTGGGGGCGCCGTCAGCCAGTCAGAAGAAAATGGTTTAGGTCGTTCAGTCATAGATTGGATGGTGATTGCGCGGCCAGGCCATACCGGTGCCCGGCACCGACTCTTGGCAGTCCGAAACTATCGGCGCAGTCATTTGGAAACGGCATCGTGTAGACGGATTGCTACGCCTAAAGCAGAAGGTGCCCAAGCCGCACAGATCAACCCGGATACCGGATCACAACACTCATCGGTGCACTATGCCACGTTCCCCACAGGGCCACCAATGAACGTACAGGATATTCTGTCAACAAAAGACTAGTCACGCCGGAAAGGATCGCGCTTCCCGTCTGAGGGCCAGGGGATAAAAGGGTCTTTGCACCGCGCCCGCTACACCCGCCGCACAATTACAGGCGTGCCTATGCTTGCCCAGTCCCAGAAGAATCTGGAATCGGCGAGCAACATGTTGAGACACCCGTGGCTGCCAGGGCGGCCGATGGTCTCCGGCGTTCTCCACCATGCGTAATGCAATGCGTGGCCGCGGTCGGAGAAGTACTGCGTATAGAGCACATCCTCAAGCTTGTAGAAATACTCGGCGCCAATTGCCCCGCTGTCCATGGTTTCGTTCTCGACCCGGGTATTGATCGCGAACCACCCGGTCGGCGTCTCCCAACCGGGCATGCCGGTGGTCGTCACCACGGTTCGGACGGGGGTACGGCCCTCATACGCCACCATAAGCTGCTGGGTCAGATGGACATCGATCCATTTACCCACCCATGGTGCATCATCCGGCACCGGTAGCGGCTGGACAGGAGCAGCCCGGCCGACATTACGGGCAAAGACGTAGTTCCCGTCATCCAACTGTGCCCAGATAAAGGAATTCTCAACGACCTCTTCACCACGCACCCAGTCAACGACGACGACCGGTTCCCCGTGCGCCAGCACCCGAACCTCCGCACTGGCCGTCGTGGGTTCCGCCCGTACATTGGTTTCACCGAGGGCAGCACCCTGCCACACGGATGTATCCCACTCGGATGAATCAATCACTGCGATAGACGTCGGCGTAACGAGGAACGCAGACGCCACCCATCCCGAATACCCATCGACATAGCCGGGCACCCACTCGCCCTCGGCACCGGCTACGGCGATGAACTCTGCATTGTCCGGGAGAATGACGCGGACCTCCGCATCCTCGCTGGGCCCACCACGGAGGCGAAGCCCACCGTCGGCCCGCACCATGGTGGTATTGCCATTATTGGGCGGAGCCGCGACAAACGCCTCGTCACCCTCCAGGTTGTTGTCTCTCACCCATCCCGAACCGATCCGCCGGAGCATGACCGTGCCATTCACAGCCTGGTCCATCACAACCCGCTCAAAAACCTGGGTTGTGCCAGCACTGCTCGAAAACGGCTCGGTCACCGGCAACCCAAAGAGCTTCACTCCGCCATGCTGCTCCCAGAAGGACAGGAAGGGTCCGGAGAGCGAATGCCCCGTTTCCGGATACACAGTCCCGGCCCCGCTTCCCGTCGTCACCTTCTTGCGGGACTCCACCGTCGAGAGCCGGTCGATCATCTTGTGATCGAGAGGTAGTGCCTGGATACGCCAGTCGTACTCCAGATCTGGATCGTATGTGAGCGTCAGCGCTTCGAACGTCTGATGGGTTTCCACCACGTTGGCGATGTACCGTGCCTCGGAAAGCGGTGCCCCGAGCACCTCAAAGCCGCCCGCGGCACGCCACGTGTCCAGGAAGGGCGTGCCAAGGTTATGGCCTGTCGCTGCGAAGTAGATCTCCTCACCCGATGTCGTGCCCCCGACGTTTTCACCAGCCGGCACCTCGTCCGGCGACAGCGTTGACTCAGGCACGATTTCAACAGGCGCTTCGGGCGCGGACGATGTATCCGGCGGGATCGGCCCATCGGTGCCGATTGGCTCGATTGGGGGTGCTTCCTGGGCATTCGTCCGCAACGTTGAGAGTGCCAGGAGGCCACCAACTGACATCGATGCCGCGGCACGCCGATGCATGCGTTTGCCCAGGATTCTCGTGGTAGGTTCTGGCGCGTTGTGAGTTGGAAGATGTGCAAGCCACGAAAGACGGCGTCCTGGCACGAATGTACTCCTTGTGGGCCGGCATCCCTGCAATGAAAGGGTTCAACCGGTTTCATACTATGCAACGATACACGGAACGGAACATCGCACCGGTGTGCGGCGTCTTGCCGTTCACCTCCATAAACGTACAGATGCGCAGGAAGGTGTCATCATCCATGAAATCGGACCTACATCACTCTATCGACTACCCGCGCGGTGACGCGCCGCAGCTTGGTGTCGTCTTCCCACAGACAGCCTTTTTCGGTGGTCCGGATGAGCTCCGCACCTTTGCGATATCGGCTGAGAGCCTCGGCTTTCAGCATGTCCTCGCCTACGACCACGTCCTGGGTGCGTCAAAAGTTACCCGCCCTGATTGGAGCGGACCCTACTCGAGCGACGACCCGTTCGTTGAGCCCTTCCTGCTCTTTTCGTACATGGCTGCCGTCGCCCCGTCCCTGGAGTTCACCACCGGCGTGCTGATTCTTCCGCAACGCCAAACGGTGCTCGTCGCGAAGCAGGCGGCCACGCTCGATCTCCTGTCCGGGGGGACCTTCCGCCTTGGAGTCGGCATCGGCTGGAACCGTATTGAATACGATGGACTCAATGAGGATTTCTCCAACCGGGCC
>JAUJLY010000171.1:5220-6552 GCA_030447145.1 Thermomicrobiales bacterium | reverse complement strand
GACGGGACGGGTCGCATTCACCCGCGACGGGCCGGCTATATCGAGAACGGTCTGCTTTATGACCAGTTTCACTACGCCGAGTTCGTCGCCTTGCTCGACAGGGGAGGAGTCACGCTGCCGAGGGTGAATCAGGCGATCGCAACGCTCGGCCCGATCATGGCTGAGTTCCTCGAGGAGTGGCAAGACGAGGACCCGGGACTGAGTACGGTGCTCGAGGAAATTCGGGACAGTCGGTTAAGACCGGCACGTTGAACTGGCGTCTTCGGCACGCTCTGGCTTGCCCGTAGTAAGTGGATACAGGCGAGCCCGTTCCGGTGGCGGGCAACAATACGGTTCACCTGACCACTGAGGTGATCGCGACTAGGAGCTACCGGGGAACCCGTTGACCTGCGCGATGAGGGTGAACCCGAGAGTGTTTCACTCACTTTTCCAAATCGAAGGCTGACAGGTGGGCACGGAGCAACAGGTCAGGAGGTCCTCCACAATGAGGGACCTCCTGACGACCATTGCATAAATCGGGGCACCCAGAAGGTTCGGAAGCAGCACCCTGTGTACGGAATACATGGATTGAGTCAGCCGAACAGAAGGTATCCTCAGCTGCGCGTTGAATTAGCTCAACGATAGTATCAAGCAGCCGTCAAGGCAACAGCGCGGATTCGCAACCTGGTAGCGAATGCCACGAAGGTCAATGTCGATGACCTGCAGCCTAACGTTGAGGGATGACACTAGAAATCGTTGAACACGACGTAACACCTAGCGGCCCATATCGGATGTGGAGTGTAGGGAGCAGAAGATTGACTGTCAAACCCCTGAGGGGTTATATCGCGCAGCGGGTTTCCATGCCCGCCCTTGCTGGAGCCGTCTGTCTGCCCCTCACGCCGTGGCTCCCGGTCCAGCTGATGACAATCATGGAAGCAACTGTCCTCGGGCTCTCCGCCACTGCACTCCGCTGATGGACTGGCATCTCATGACACGATATGCTCAACACTCCGTTGTACCCCTGGCAACACGTCCCATTGGCGTCGGCATCAAGCAGACCTGACTGTCACTTCAAACACTCAACGATTTAAGATGCTGACCTGTCTTCCTTCGGTCGTCATCGCGTATCTCTGGCAGTTGACGCGAGTTGTCTGCCCGGCGTAACATGAACGAAACACCGAGATACACGACCAAATAGCCGAGTTGACTGGGACCAGCGAAAGGACATACGCGCCTGCGTTGTGTATCGCGGTTCATGCATTTTCATTATGGGGTGCATTGCTGCACGCTTTACACTCCTGCCTTCCATAGGAGGTCACGATGCGAAACCGTCATCAGCCCAATGCTTCCCAC
>JAUJLY010000171.1:0-5120 GCA_030447145.1 Thermomicrobiales bacterium | reverse complement strand
CATCAGCCCAATGCTTCCCACGATCGGGAGGCAACGCTGTCACGCCGCAGTGTCCTGCAAGCCAGCGCTGCGCTCGGGGCCGGAGCGGCTGCGTTCGCCAGCGTGGCTGGCGGTCGGCAGAGCGCTATGGCACAAGCAACGCCATCGGTCGCCCCAGTCGTCGAGCGCCAGGGCGATGTGGTGACCTTCTCCTACCTGCGACCAACCTGGGGGCCGGCTACCTTCACTCAAAACGGCCCGTATCAGCAAGCTCTGGAAGAGCTGGGCAAGGTCGATATCGAGGTCCAGATCATCCCCGTGATCGATTACGACACCAAGGTCAACACGATCTTGGCCTCCGGTGACCTCCCCGATGTGATCTGGGGGTCCGGTCCGAGCAGCCAGATCTGGAAGGACGGCCAGGATCAGGGCGCATTCACGCCGATCAATGACTTCCTCGACACGTATCCCGCGGTGAAAGAAGCCGTTCCGCAATCGATCTGGGATCAACTCACTGACGAGAGCGGCACCATCTATTTCGTTCCCCAGCTGATCTATCCGATCGTGCCCTTCTCACTGTTCTACCGGCGGGATGTCTTCGAGGCGAAGGGGCTGAGCGAGCCAATGACGATTGACGAGTTCATCGCCGTCCTCGAGGAGCTAGCTGGCGATCCCGCGATGTCGCCGTTCACCATGGGGTACACCTGGCATGCGAAGGACCTCGCCACTGCTTTCGGCTTCGCGCTCAACGGCTGGCAGCCGAGCGAGAGCGATGCCAACGTGCTGGAACCATGGTACGTCCAGCAGAAACAGATCGATCTCTATTTCTGGTTCCAGGACTTGTACAAGCGGCAGCTGCTTGATCAGAACTACGGGATCAATCCCGAGCCCAACCTGTCCGACCAGCGCTTCGAGGGGGGCAAATCCGCCATTGCCGCGGCTCACTGGGGTTCCTTCAGCTCCTTCCAGACCAACTTGCGCAAGGTCGATCCGAATGCCCAGCTCGGCATCCTCGATCCTCTCTCACCGACTGCCGGGACGCGGATGGTCCACCCGGTGGACCGCGGGTTCTACCTTTCCGCGCAGATGCAGAATCCCGAGGGGTTCTTCGACTTCCTGAACTGGACACTCACCGATGGTTCGACGTTCCGTAGATACGGAATCGAAGGTAAGACCTATGTCGTTGAGAACGGGGTGCCTACTTCAATTCCAGACGTGGATCGGGAAGCGGCCTATCGCGGCCCGCAGATCGAACCGGTCAGCTTCCTCCGCCCGATGAGCGAGGCTCTGGATTGGACGACGATACAGAACGACTTCGAGGGAGCCGGCATCGGGGATCAGTTCGAATACGTCAAGGGCAAGTTCGAGAAATATGGTGCAAACAAGTTCTACGATTATCGCAATCCGTTCGTGATCTCGCCGACGGAAGGCACGACTGGTTCTCGTCTCTTCGAGGATCACCTCCGGCCAGTGGTCGATAGCGTCATCATTGATGCCAACCGCACCAAAGATGACTGGGCAGCAGCGGTGCAGGCATGGCGAGGTGCCGGCGGCGACCAGATCATCGCCGAGGTCAACGAGCTCCAGACCGACAAGAGCGAGCCCAACTACGGCGTGTAGCGCCCGCCAGCGGCGCTCGGAAGGTGTGTCCTCCCGGAGCGCCGCTGGCGAACGCCTTCAGCACGACCGCTCCAACGACACCATGCTGTGGGGCGGAGGGGACGGTCATCCCGGGTGGCGCATCGATTGTCTCCTCCGCCCGAGAGGCAGGAATGGCCTATGGAAGCGACCATCCCGAATGCCCGGCGTGACGGGAACGTCGTCGCCCAGGGCAGCAGCAACCCTCGCAAATCGACGCTCCGCAGGATGTGGCAGTACCGGCAACTGTACCTGCTGATCCTGCCCGCGCTCGTCTACTTCATCATCTTCGCGTATGTCCCACTGTATGGACTCCAGATGGCGTTCAAGGATTTTCAGGTCTTTCGCGGGCTGTGGGATAGCCCCTGGGTGGGCTGGCAGAATTTCCAGCACCTGTTCTCCTCTCCGAAGTTTCCGCAACTGATCGAGAACACGCTCCTGATCAGCATCTATCGGCTGATCTTCGGCTTCCCGGTGCCGATTCTGTTCGCCCTCCTGCTCAATGAGGTCCGCCACATCGCCTTCAAGCGGAGCGTCCAGACGATCACCTACTTCCCGCACTTCCTCTCCTGGGTCGTGATGGCGGGAATCGTGATCAACTTGCTCGGCCCGACAGGGATCATCAACACGATCGTGCGCGAAGCGGGTGGGGATCCCATCAACTTCCTCGCCAATCCCGATCTCTTCCGGATCAACCTCGTCGTCACCGGCATCCTCAAGGAGTTCGGCTGGGGCGCGATCATCTATCTCGCGGCGCTGCCCGGGATCGATCCTCAACTCTATGAGTCGGCCAAGGTAGATGGTGCGGGCAAGCTTCGCCAGATCCGTGACATCACGTTGCCAGGATTGCGACCGGTCATGGCCATCGTGCTGGTGCTCTCGCTCGGCTCGCTGCTGGATGCTGGATTCGATCAGGTGTTCATGCTACTCAACGGCGCCACGCTCGAGGTTGGCGACATCATCGATACCTATGTCTATCGCGTCGGCTTGCTGGAGGCGAACTTCGAGCTGGCGACCGCGGTTGGCCTGTTCAAGGGCGTGAACGGCATGATCCTGATCGTGACGGCGAACTCGATCCTGCGCCGGTTTGGGGAGCGATCGATATGGTAGTTCCGGGAGAGACACTCACGACGAACGAAATCGCCGTACAGGCAGTCGAGGAGTCCAAACGCACCCGCCGCCGCTCCCGGATGCCGGATCAGAATCCGCTCTGGGCGGAAATCATGATCTACGGCGTGCTGACAGTGCTGACCCTGATCACGCTGCTGCCGATGATGAATGTCCTCGCCCGCTCTCTGAGCGACGCCGCGACCGTCGCCCAGAACCCGCTGATGCTGGTGCCGCAGCGCATGACGCTCGATGCCTACGAGTACATCTTCAACACCCCGGTGCTGATGCGCTCGTTCGGGATCAGCGTCTTCGTCACGGTCGTCGGCACGCTGTTCAACATGATCGTCACCACCACCGCAGCGTATGGTCTCTCGAAAACCTACATTCCCGGCCACAAATTCCTGATGTGGATGGTGATCACCCCGATGCTCTTCAGCGCCGGCCTGCTCCCGACCTACATCCTGATGAAGGATCTCGGGCTCATCAACAGCGTCTGGGTGATGGTGATTGCCGGTCTCGTCTCACCGTTCAACCTGATCCTGCTCCGCAACTTCTTCTGGAGTATCCCGCCGGAGCTGGAGGATGCCGCCCGGCTCGATGGCGCGTCTGATCTCCGCTGTCTCTGGGACATCGCGCTGCCGCTCTCCAAGCCAGTCTTGGCAACAGTGAGCCTCTTCTACGCCGTTGCCCACTGGAACGATTTCTTCACCGGTCTCTTCTTCATTACGGACAACTCGAAGTGGCCACTTCAGGTCGTCCTCCGGACGATCATCATCGACCAGAACATGATGAACATGGGCGGCGCCAAAGCCCCGACCGGTGATGTCCAGCAGCTCGTCGTCTCCGCGGACAACATCAAGGCCGCCACGATCATCTTCGCCGTGATCCCGATCATCCTCGTCTATCCATTCCTGCAGCGGCACTTCGTGAAGGGGATCATGCTCGGCTCGATCAAGGGCTGACACGTTTGCAAGGCGTTGAGCCAATGCACAACCGACTTCTACCAAGCCGTCGATGACAAGGTGCATCCCTACGGGGTCCCTCACGTCGCGTCCGGAGTGGCAGTTCGGTGTACTGTCGACTTTGCGCATCGCTGCACGGTCGGGGCCATAGCCGGTCTATGCAACGAATCCGGACACTACGCATCCCGGTAGTGATCGATCCACAATGATGGAAGGACGATCTCGATGACACAACCAGTCCGCCCTATGACAGGCAGGGCCCCGGCCGCCGTCCCGGACGGTATGGTCCTGATTCCTGGTGGCCGACTCACGATGGGATCCAGCGACGGCTACCCTGAAGAAGCCCCGGTCCACGAGGTGACGGTCGGTGCCTTCGCGATGGACATCCACCCGGTCACGAACCGTGAGTACCGCGCCTTCTGCAACGAGACTGGACGCACGCGCCCGGAACCGCCCCGGTGGCCGGAGATGCCGGACTATTTCGTTCGATACCCGGATCACCCTGCCGTCAACATCAATTACGACGATGCCGCCGCCTATGCAGAATGGACCGGCAAGCGACTCCCGACCGAGGCGGAATGGGAGTTCGCCGCCCGTGGCGGACGGGAAGCCACCACATTCGCCTGGGGAGATGACGCACCCGGCGGCCATCGCGCCCAGTTCGCCACCCGCGATGTCAACATACCCTGGCGTGACCCCCTAATCGCGACCGGCTGGCGGTACACCGCACCCACTGGCTCGTTTCCGCCCAATGGCTACGGCCTGCACGACATGGCCGGCAATGTCTGGGAGTGGTGCGACAACTGGTTCTATCGCTATCCCTGGGAGGACCTCGATCCCCGGCGTGTCGAGGAGGGCTGGGGGCTCCAGCGGGTCGTGCGCGGCGGTGCCTGGTACAGCCCGGCACAGGACCTCCGCGTCTCCCGGCGCTTGCGCGTCCACGGCGGCACCGGTGGCAATGGCACCGGCTTCCGCTGTGTTCTCGATGTTCTTCCCGAAGAAGAGCGATCACTGACAGCTCCACATCTGCCGCCAAAACGCCCGACCGACCCGGCAACCTTCGACGACGTGATCGCCGCAAATCCGCGTCAGTTGCGGAGCGGCGTGGAGTTGTGCCTGGGTGTGAGTCCCGATCTCACCGACGCCGAGGCTGTCCGCATCCGCAATCTCGGGTTCACCAGCGTTGAGCAGTACGTCCACTGGGGGTCCGTCGAGAACGACGGCGAGGGCCAATTCGATTTCAGCCATTGGGACGCTCAGGTCGAGACCATCAAGCGCCAGGGCCTGAAGTGGGTCCCGTTCCTGATCGCGGGACCGGCCTATTCCCTGCCGGACTGGTTTCGCGAATCGCGCGGGCATATCGGAGCCGTCTGCCTAGAGCATCGCCTGCCAAGCAAGATTCAGTCGATCTTCGACCGTTCGTTCGACCGG
>JAUJLY010000170.1 GCA_030447145.1 Thermomicrobiales bacterium | reverse complement strand
CAGTACCATCGAAGGTGCTCGACGGTTTTTGATCTCCGATACAATGCTATTGGCCAGTCCACAGGCCGCAGCGCGTTTCTTTGATTCGTCGCTCGCAGCCACACCGATCCGTCAAGTGAACTTCACGATCCTGAGGCTTGGACCAATCTCTGGCTGGATGCACGCGCACGCCTCGCCGAGTAGGACAACCCGCGCTTCAATCGACAGAACCCCAATAGCGTTGACTGCACGTAGGCGGTGCACTGACGGTCCCCGGTGCCACGCGGGGTACCAAGGGCATCTGGCTGATCAGCGATAGAACACTGGACCGACAATCCCATGATGGGGAGGAAGCATGAAGATTACCGCCGTTGAAACGGAGATCGAGGAAAAACCTGTCAAACACCAATTTGTTTGGCGTAAGGGTTTGCCGGGTTCCGGCACACACGCGATCACAACCAAGCTAACGATCAAGACTGACGAAGGCGTGGATGGGGTGGCCTATGCCTCTCGTGGCACGATCATGGTGGATCTGGTCAACCGACGCCTACGGGATATGCTCATCGGTCAAGACCCTCTCCTGAAGGAACATCTCTGGCACGAGGTCTGGGAAATCGACCGGATCGAAGAGCTACCGATCTATGCGCTCGGCGTTGTGGACATCGCGCTCTGGGATCTCACCGCCAAAGTCGCTGGCTTGCCACTCTACAAGGTTATCGGCGGCGCACGTGATCGAATCCCCGCCTATGCCAGCACAGTCACATTCAAGGACACCGCTGAATTCCTTGACGTGGCCGATCAGTGCCTTGATTACGGCTTCCGGGCGATCAAGCTGCATGCTTGGGGTGATCCAAAGAAAGATGCCAGACTCGGCCAAGACCTCCGCCATCACGTCGGCCCAGACATCGAGCTCATGTATGACGGATCCGCTGGATTCGACTTGCTTGATTCGATATACGTCGGTTGGGCACTGCATGAGGCTGGCTTCCTTTGGTACGAGGAGCCGATGCGAGAATTCAACATCGACGCCTACCGCCGCCTCGCTGCGGCTGTCGACATCCCGCTCTTGTCTGCTGAAACGAGCGATGGCGCGCATTACAACATCGCCGATTTCATTCGATTCGACGCTGCGCATCTCGTTCGCACAAGCACCGGCTTCAAGGGTGGTGTCACGGGTGGTCTGCGAGTCGCCCATCTCGCGGAAGCATTCAATATGCGCGCCGAAGTCCACGGTGGCGGGTTACCCAACCTTCACCTGGCGTGCGCCATACCGAATACCACCTATTACGAATCACTGATTCGCAGCAACCCCATTGATGTTGAACCGGGAATCGGAAACGATGGCGCCATCTCTCCTCCTGATGTACCGGGTATCGGATGGGAAACTGAACTTAGCCAGTGCCACTGATCGTTGCCGAATTACCCGAGATGACGGGGTTGGCACTGCATTGCCAACTGCTACCCAAAAGGGCAGCAGTTGGCAGCGCCTCATCTCATGATGACAATGTCGCACCACAGAGAGCTATGACTGTTCAGATAGGTGGACAGATACGCGCACCGGCTCCCACCAATGATCGCGGGTCCAAAATACCACCTACGGGAGCTTGTTCGTACATCAGGTGTGCCGAACCCGACAAGCATCTGCATATCCGCGTCGGCGAGGGTGAAGGAGCGGTCCCGATCCACCGGCAGCCGGTATTCCTGTGCATAGATGAGGGCGAGTTCTTCAATACTCTCGGGAGTCAGGGGGTGGCGATGGTCGCTTCTCCGATCGTCCATGGAAGACCACGTATCCATCCACGTCTGATCCTACAGACCAAGCGACACACTCCTCAGTCGGATATGATGCTGCCATGGCCAACGGGCTATCAACAGGGCGCCCACGACCACCGTTGCCGAGCCAGCCCTACAGAGCGTGTTGGTCATCCCCCTCGTCAGGCACGGCCTCAATAATCGCCAATCCCACCGCGGTCGGAATCACGTGTCGAAGTTCAAAGCCAGCAGAGTGCAAAAGACGTCGGAAGTCATCACGGATCCGTTCCCGCCCCCCGTGAATCACCATCATGTGGAGGTCCAGAAACCGCGTGAACTGCCCAGCTTCATTATCAGGTACCAGCTCGATGACGAGCAGTACTGACCCTGGTCCCATGCCTCGACGACAGCTCAGAAGGATGCGCTGCGCGTGCTCGTCATCCCAGTCGTGAAGAACACCCTTGAGGATGTAGACATCACCGCCAACGGGAACCGACTCGAAGAAATCACCGTCCACGACCCGGCATCTCCCGCTCATCTCCATCTTGTCGAGGCCAGTTCGCGCCCGGTCAGAAATGACGGGGAGTTCGAGCAGGATCCCGTGAAGAGACGGATAGCGTGCCAAGATGGAGGCGAGTAAGGCGCCACGGCCACCACCTATGTCGACAACGACCCTTGCCCACTCGAAGTCATACGCAGCCGCGATCCCGGCTGCGACCTCCTCATCAGAGGAGGCCATGGCGTCAGCAAAGGCACGAGCTGCTGCCGGATGCTGCTCGCGATAGTCCCAGACCTCCATACCGTGAACGTGCGGGAATGCTGGCTCCCCAGTCTGCACGCTATAGAGGAGATGGCTCCACGCGGCCCACATAGAGGGCTGACCTGCATGGATCGCCCAACTGCGCAGCGAGTGCGAATGATTACTGCAGAGGAGTTTCCCGGTAGGCGTAAGCTGAAACGCATCCTCACCTTCGACAGAGACGAGATCAACGATGGCCAGCGCATGAAGCAATCGATTGAGCGCATCCACCTCGGCGCCAACGGCCGTCGCAATTTCATTAGCCGTCCGGTGGCCTACTGCGAGAGCATCGGCAACGCCTAGCGTCGCCATGACTGCGATGGATTGCGAGACCTGGTAGGCGTCAATCAGGAAACGCGGGCTGGAGACAAGGGCTTCAGGAGGGTCGATCCGATTCTCCAAGGGAATATAGGGAGCATGTGCCATGACGATCCCGTATCCGACGCTCCACGAACTCACCTCAATTGCTCAAAAACATCATTTTTCGTTCCCGGAAGCGGTACCGACGCCTTGGGCCGGAGCAACAAGCCGAGTCTTTCCTCTCGGCAACTACGTCATCAAGGTTCCGTTTGATGATCCGAATGCCATCCAGGCCGTAATGACCGATGCCTGGGTTGGACCCCTCTTGCATGGACACGGGATTCCAACGCAGGAACTGCTCGTCCTCGACGACTCGCGAGAGACGTTTGTCGTCCCGTTTTCAATCTCCCGTCGTGTCCAACCAGCCGTGTCACTCGACCGATTTTCAGGTCACTCTGACTTGGTAGCTCACGCATGGGAAGCCGTTGGGCGACACCTCGCGATCGTTCATCGCATCACGTCGGATGCAGACGTTCCTCTCCCGTTGCGCACGTTCCGGCAGTCAGAGGAGTTCGATCCCCGGCCATGGGCGGAAGAGTTGCATGCTGCGGGGATGCTCGAAGATGCCGATGCAATCTGGCTTCTCGAACTTCTCAACGATCTCGCCCCACATGTGCACGCATCCGAGCCGATGACGCTGTGCCATGGCGATGTCAACGCAGCCAATGTGCTTGTCCATCCGGCCAGCGGACAGTTTCTGGCGTTGATTGATTGGGCAGGGGCGGGATGGCTCGATCCTGCCTGGGATTTTGCCGGTGTCTCACTCGATGTCGTGCCATCGTTACTTGCCGGTCACCGGTCCGTCGATCCGATACCAGACGATCACTGCGCCGAAGCCCGAATATGCTGGGTTCAGATACAGATGCGGCTGTTTTTCGCGCGATCATCGACCGATAGGACCAAGAAGGATCTGAAACGTGATGTGGAGCAGATTCGACGGTTTACCACAGCTGCGGGGCTTGTAGCACCCCTCTGAACTCGTGCATGGGTGTGCTGAAAGCCAGGAAGACCTGATCGATGCGAGATACCCCCTTACTACGCAACACAGGCTCCAGACGCGGCTCCCGCAGGGAGCAGGAGGCGCGTCGTTCGCTATCGGTGTGTGGGCGATCCTGGCGCACCCCAGGCCATTTCGGTGAGCGCTGCCGTTAAGGACCGACGCGTTATTGTTCTGGAATGCATGAAAGAGCTTCACGTACATCGTGTCGATTGAGGGTATCGACACACCACGCATAGTGCCCATCTGCGCCGTCCTCCGAATACGCGTTGCTCGTGAGAATGGCATAAAGTGCTCGATAAACCAGTAGTTGATGTCGGTCATATCCCTGCTGGTTTACACATTCTGAGAGAAGAACGTCGTCATTCTCCCGATGGTATCTGCCGTACATGTCGTAGATTCCGCAGGCGATCGACGCATCAAGTGAGGAATCACCAAAATGGCTAAGAAAGCCCCAGTCAAGGACAGCCGTTACCTCCAGGTTCGGACCAAGAAGAATGTTTGGAGGACACAGATCCCCATGAACGGCATGCAATTCAGCACCAGAAATTTGGCGCACCTGCTGAACGGTAAGATGGTAAATCCGATCAAAATCCTGAACCGATCGTCGTAACTGGTCGCCATAGCGCTCGACCTTGCGGCTGACAACTTCCAGCAGAACGCATGCAGAACCATCGGACTTGGCCTCGTCAGAAGGCGCGACACCGAGAATGGGCAGAGTGGACTGTGCGTCCCGGATAGGATTGTCTCGTAATGCAGTGAGCACTGAGATAACGGCATCAGTTGCGAATGGCGGCGGTAACGTCTCGTCCCTGGATACGACGTCTTTCATCGGCGTGCCGTGAAGCTTGCGTTCGATCGACACTGTTCCAAGGCGTGAATCATGTATCTCTGTGATCACTGGGGTCTCGAAGGGCAAGTGCAAGCCATCCACAATCTCATAGAATGATTGAAGCTGAACTACTTCTTCCCATCTCTTCGAATGCCACACCTTTGCGACCTCGTTGCCTCCGATGTCGAATATATGGCCTTCCATTCCTGATGCAATATAAGCAAGCGGAGTCTTACCGAGTTCACTGAGCACCAGCTTGGATTCGTCCAGCGTTTCTTGCATTTGCGTACCCCAAATCCTTTGAGACTTTCATTTTTTACGCCCTAGCAGTCGAGCCGGACAGTCGATACCGTGTGCACTGTGTTCATCGCGTCCTATTCGAGGAAGCGATCGTATCCTGCCACTCGTCTCGCGTGATGCGGTAGTGGCGCCGTTCCCACGCAATTCCGCGAAGGTGCATCCCCTCTTCCCGAAGACTATTTCCGTGGTCTGATCCAAGCGCCCAGTGCTGAGGTCCTGGTCGCAGAGCATGCGCAGAAGGTCGTGGGCTTTAACGTCCTCAAAATCCGAGATGCCCCGGCCGTTCCGGCGCTTCAGCCACGACGCACGGTCTATGTCGAGTTCATCGCAGTTGATGCCTCACGACGAGGCCAAGGCGTCGGTACCGCCTTGATGCGGGCAGCCACCGCGTGGTGCCTCGCGCCAAGGGGCTGGATCAGTCGGTGGCACAGCAACTGGTGCGAATCGACGGGGATCGCCAGCTTGGCGGCAGGATTCTGGAGATGGTGGCGATCATTGCGTGAGGTGCTGCGGCTTGTTGGTGGCAGATTGGGCCGTGTCTGAAGGCAGCCAGGTGTCGGGATGTGTGTCGGTCGAGAAGGCTTGCGATTATTCGGTCGTCTACATCGAGGCTTCGTCATCGAGGTGGAACCGCACCACGGCCACGATCTCATCATCTGAGAGGCCGGGGGAGTGTCCCCGCAGTCCATCACGGAGAGCAGCGACCGACGACGCATGTGCTCGGTGGACATCCTCTTCGGTCAGCAAATCAATGCGACGAGAATCCACCTGATCGATCACCCCGCGCAGATGCCGATACCCATCGTCATCCTCGAACACGAATAGTGCTGGCCCGACTTCAATCGGATCGCGATAGCGGATCGTCACGGTCTTCCGTCCAGCCGCGACGGCGTCGTAGTCGCGGCTGTCGAAGCGCACGAATCGTGCGGGGGCGATGTCCGAGTTGCGATAGGCGTTCGGCAGCAGCTCTCGGATCGGCGTGTGGTCTGGGCCGTCGCTTGCCGAAACGATGACGAAGCAGTCAGGGTGAAGGTCCAGAAGGGTTTGCCGACACCGGCCGCATGGGGCGATGACACCTCGTCCGCTAACGGCCACGATTGTCGTCAATGGTCCGGCACCGTCAGTGGCAGCCACGCCGAGTAGGACAACTTCAGCACAAGGTCCGCCAGTGAAATGAGCGACGTTCACGCCGGTATAGATGCGACCGGTGGTATCCATGGCGGCTGCGGCAACGGTGTGTGTAGGATTATCACCGAGTCTGGTCACGAGTTCATTGGCGGCATCAAGCACGCGCTGTTCGTTTGGGGAGAGCATGCGTTCATTCCGGCATTCTTGTAGCGGTGCCATCTGGTTTGATGTTTGTATCACGGTCGCTTCGTGATGAGGGTATCACACGGAAGTGCTCCCAGACGTATTCAGGCCAATGCCCATAACGATCCTGGTCTTGATGCGTACCATGTAGTGCCGATACTCCCGCGATAAACCGGAGTAGGCGTCCATACGGCGCATATCCGGTCACGTTTGCGAGGTACCCAGCATCCTTGGGGGGCTGT
>JAUJLY010000169.1 GCA_030447145.1 Thermomicrobiales bacterium | reverse complement strand
GATCGCGGCCGAACTGGAATCCCGCCCCTCCACCTTCTAAGCAATAGGTGGCAGGTTCGATTCCTGCCCGGGGTACGACCTCAGCAACCGCTTGACGTCGGCATGGTCTCAGGTCTCCTGGACACCAGCGTTGATGGTCATCTGAAGAAGGGCCCGTTCATCTAGAACGGACTTGTCGTGAACGTCGTCAGGCTGATCCTTTAGCGATTTGCCGAGCGCCATCAGGGTCATCGCCCGGATCCGTTGTCAGCTTGTCGCGGTCAGGTCCTTCGGTTTGGCCAGCCAGCAGACAGGAACGGACCAGCACGTTCTGTCCCGGTTCGATAAGATGGGTGTGTACGGGTCAGCGACAGCCACCATGTCGGGTATGTCCGGGCTGGCGGGGAGAAACCATGTCCGTTTTGCACAGGAACAACGTCACCGTCGTGGGAAGCGGCGATACGCCCATGATGTTTGCCCACGGATATGGTTGCGACCAGAACATGTGGCGCTGGATCACACCGCCTTTTATCGACACCCACCGGCTGATCCTCTTCGATCATGTCGGCGCGGGCCAATCCGAGCTGTCCGCATACGACCGCATGAAGTACAGCACCTTGCAAGGCTATGCACAAGACGTGCTGGAGATTTGCGATGAACTCCGCGTGGAGCATGGCGTCTTTGTCGGGCAATCGGTGAGCACCATGATCGGCGTGCTGGCCGCCATTCAGGAACCGGAGCGATTCGATCATCTCGTGCTCATCGGCCCGTCACCGCGTTACATCAACGATGGCGAGTATGTCGGAGGCTTCACCGGGAAGGACATACAGGAATTGCTTGAGCTTCAGGACAGCAATTATCTGGGATGGTCGGCCAATTTGGCGCCGGTCATCATGGGGAACGAGGATCGGCCCGAACTCTCGGAAGAGCTGCGGAACAGCTTTTGCCGTACCGACCCGGAAATCGCTAAGCAGTTTGCGGCCGTGACCTTCCTGTCCGACAATCGCGCCGACCTTCCACACGCGCAGGTCCGCTCCCTCGTCCTGCAGTGCCGGGAAGACGCCATCGCCCCATTGCCCGTCGGCGAGTATGTTCATCGCCATCTCCCAAATTCCGAACTGGTCGTCTTGAACGCGACCGGGCATTGTCCTCACCTCAGCGCTCCCGATGCGACGATCGCAGCAATGCAGGCATTCCTCGGACCAACATGATGTTGGATGACGGCGGGAGCATGAATGATGATGCCCTTCGAGCGAGCCTCGAAGATTTATACGAGCACGGACCCTGCGGCTACCTGTTCACTAGGACGGACGGCACCATCCTCCGCGTCAATCCAACGCTGCTGGACTGGATCGGATTTGGTCGCAGCGACCTGGTGGGCCGGCGACGGTTTCAGGACCTTCTCACCGTCGCCGGCAAGATTTTCTACGAGAATCAGTTCTTTCCCCTGCTCCGATTACAGGGATCTGTCAAGGAAGTCGCGTTCGACGTCGTTCGACACCACGGTGAGCCACTGCCGGTGCTGATAAACGCTGTGCTGCACACCGGTGCAGACGGTCGTCCGACCCTGATAGCAAGCGCTATCTTCGACGCATCCGACCGGCGGGCATACGAGCAGGAACTGATACGATCCCGGCGAAGCGCCGAGCAGTTGGCCGCCGTCGTAAGGCTGTCCAGTGACGCGATCATCAAAATATCCGCGTCGGGCGTTATAGAAGCCTGGAACGATGGTGCTGCCTCGATGTTCGGGTTCTCGCAGCAGGGCATCGTGGGAACGAACCTGCGTGACCTCCTGAAACCGGCGGACAGGCAAGATGCCTGGTCCGATCTCATGGAGGAACTGCGTGCAGGACGCCCCGTCCACGTGGAAATGGTGGGATGCCGTGTGGACGGCGAGAGCGTCGATGTTTCCGCCGGTTTCACGCCGCACCGTGATCTTCTGGGCGCCATTGGGTCTGTGTCGATCATCATGCAGGATATCGCCGAACGCCGGAAGATCGAACGATTGCAGCAGGAATTCCTGGCGGTGACGACCCACGAGCTGCGCTCTCCCGTGACGGGCATCAAGGGGAATGCCCAGCTCATGAAGCGGCGCGGCACCTACAGCGAGCGGTACGTCGACGCGATAATCATCCAGGCCCAGCGGCTCGAACGGCTCATAGACGACCTGCTGCTTGCCTCGTAGATCCAGGCTGACCGCCTTGCCCTCGCCCTGGAGGAGATCGAATTGGTGGCCGCAGCGCGGAGCGCGGTAGAGTACCTCGGTGCGAGCGATGGAGCGATTCATCTCGATGAGCCTGGGGAGACCCTGCTCGTGTACGCCGACCAGCATCGGCTCAGTCAGGTGCTGACCAACCTGCTGACCAACGCAATCAAGTACTCGCCGGAGGGGGCAGATGTGACTGTGCGCGTCGCTCGGCACGGAGACGAGGCCCACGTAACGGTGGCGGACCGGGGCGTTGGCATTCCACCCGAAGCCTTACCCTACCTCTTCGACCGCTTCTATCGGGTGACGGCCACCGCTCGCGATGTGCAGGGGCTCGGTTTGGGCCTCTGCATCTCCCATCGCATCGTGGAGGCTCACGGCGGGAGCATCGACGTTGTATCCGAGCCGGGGCTCGGAAGCTCCTTCACGGTCACACTCCCACTGAACGATGCAAGCAGCAAATAAGCGGCGATCCGATTGTCGGGAGGTATGATGCCTTCCGTCGCAGCTACAGTATCGACTTGGGAGTGCCGACAGCGGTCCCACACCACGCCAGCACTCGCTACGCACTCGACTTCCAAGCGAAAAGTCGCAGGTTCGATTCCGATTCCTGCCTAGGGTATCGCTTGGTGCGTCCCTCTTGCCGCGCGCATCCATGACCATGCTCCGGACAATCCCCCTACTGGGACGTGCTGGGGACGAGCCGCACCGAGCGAATCGCTCCGGTGGCGAGCAACAGGAGTGGCGCGCCCAGTCCGACCGTCAACCCTGCGACAGCGAACATCTGGGGCGCTCCCAGCAACGGCGTCACGAACCCGATTAGGTAATACGCGAGGGCGCTGGCAAGGGCCACGATGGCCCCCCAAGCCGCGTAGACTCGCCCACGCAGGTGCTCCGGTACTGCTTCTGCAAGGTAGGCTTGGAACGAGATGACGGCAAGCCCATCGAGAAAGCCGAAGCAGTACCACGCGCCATAGATGACCGCCATTGGCGGGCTGAACACGGCAGTCATCAGAAAGAATGGGCCCAGATAGCCGAGAGCCATCATATAGGGACGACCGATCCGCGGCTCGATACGGTGGGCCGCGAAGGCGCCGGTCACTGCGCCGGCGGCCATTGAGGTCGTCATGAGCGCGAACGCCGCTTCAGCGCGACCGCCGAGGTCCAGTGTCTCCTGCGTGTAGACCACGCCGGCCACCGTCATCGTCGCCATAGCGACCTGGAAGAGTGCCTCCGATGCGGTAACGCCTCGAACGATTGGGATCGTTCGAATTGCTCGGATACCCGACCACATCTCCTGTCGTACTGCCACCCACAGGCCGTCGCGCTGGCGCTGGCGCTCCTTGTCGCGAACGTGCGACGGGATGACCAGTCGCCGGAGCGCAAGGAGCGACCCCGCAAAGCACAGGGCCTGGAGCCAGAACACCGGGGCAGGTCCGACAGCGGCAATCACACCCGCGCCGGCGGCCGGGATGGCAATGCGGATTATGCCGTTCGAAACCTGCATCAGCGAAAGCGCTGCCATCAGCCGCTGCGCTCCCGCTACAGCCGGCACCGCCGCCAGCTCCGCCGGACGTCCCGCGGCGTTCCCGGCTGCAATTAGCACCGCCAGGATGGCGAGCGACCACATGCTGGTGACCAGCGGCACGGCACTCACCAGCACCAATCGCGCCAGATCAGCCGCGATCATGACGCGTCGGCGGTCCAGATGATCGGCGAGCATGCCCGTGATGGGGGCGAGAACCACCCGTGGCAAGATCAGCACGAGTGCCATGAGCCCGACCATCCTGGCGGACCCGGTGAGGTGATAGACGAGCAGCGGCATCGCGATCTGAGCGAGTGACTCCCCGCCACTCGAGCAGAGCTGCGTGACCCACAACCGCCGGAGATTCGGCTCCGCTAGGAGTCGCTTGAACCCGACATCCGACTCGACGGGCGATGTCTCAGGCGGTTCGGCAGACTGCACGTTCCTCACTTCTTTCGCGCCCACTCTACCGGGAAGAGCGTGTTGTCCGGTGGGGCTTGGCCAGATGCATGGACCGGCGCCACGCCTTCTGCGGATCGAGGATGAGACGAGAACCCCCCACCCTGCCTAGCCGTCAGTGCCGTAGAATCGCCTGGAGACGACTGGCAGCACCACCCGCATCATCGTCGACTTCCTCGCCCATCTCAAGGAGGAGTCTTTGCCAAGTTGGCGCGGAGAGCACCTCGCCAGTAGCGCATCACGCCCCGGAACAACTGCCATAGGTCCTCACGCTCCGTGGGACGCGGTAAAAACTTCTTCGCCCCCTGCTGAGGCAGCGTGCCTTCCACATTTGCCGGCACATCATGCGGGTTTACTCCAAGCGCCGCAAGGCCGCTCAACATGTCGGTCCAGGGCATAACCCCAATGATTCCGCTCGCCACCGGCGCCCCGGTCCCCCGCAAACCGCGATTCCACCGCTCGGATGCTGGCCTAGGCGCATTAGCAACTGCTGGACGAAGAGCTCGGGGCCTGTCTGTCGGCTGACCGTGTCTTAACTGTTGGGCAGGTGGTCGAGGAAGCCCTCGCCTACCTGCAATGGACCACTGGCACGCATGCTGGGGCACGCCCGTGACGTTCCAGGGCCTGAAGTGGAAAGATGATTGCCGCGAAACTATGCAGGGCGGACCCAGATACGAATGTAAACTGACCAAACTCCTTTAAGATGCGAACGTAAGAAAATGGTGATATTCGAGTATGGAATTTCCCGAGGCACAATATGCGATCCAACGGATCCTGGAACTATGCAGGATCAAGACTCCGATCGTCGTTGCGGTTGATGGAAGAAGCGGTTCTGGAAAATCAACACTGTGCCGCTGGATAGCAGGGCAAGTTGATGGGGTCGTGATCGATCAGGACGACTTCTATGCCGGTGGCGATATCAGCGCATGGCAGCGCCTCACCCCTCAGGAAAAAGCGGATCGCGTTATAAGTTGGCACCGTGTTCGAGACGAGGTGTTACAGTCCCTGCTTGACGGAAACCAAGCGACATGGCGTCCGTTTGACTGGGATTCGATGGATGGCCTGGCTCCGGAAAGTATCACCGCCAGCTCAGCGAAGATCGTGATCCTGGATGGAGCCTATTCATCTCGGGCTGAACTCTGCGACTTGATTGATATGTCGATCCTGGTCGTGTTACCCGACGCGGTACGCCGGGAGCGCCTGAAGCAGCGGGAGGGCGAAGCCTTTGTGTCTGAATGGCATGCCCTATGGGACGAGGCGGAGGACTATTATTTCGGCCAGGCCAGACCGCCTCAGGCATTCGATGTGGTTATTGATAGATCAGTGGATCCATAGGGAAAACAAACCCGGTCACCATGGAGGTGTGGGGGGAGTCGCCAGATCCCTCTCTTCCGATAATGCACCCATACGACCGCGGGAGTTCTCCGGTTGACGACTAGCGGTTCCGATTATCCAAGTAGCGAGATGGCAGCTGGATAGATCATCTGCTCCCAGCGCTCGTAGGCAGCTGTGGAGGGATGCAGGTTGTCGGAGGCGAAGTATTCCGACCCTTCCATCCTTTGGGATAAGGGATAAATATCGACGACATGAAGCGACCGGGGGCCTGCTTCCGCTTTTATAATGTCGTTGAAGTCGGCTATTCCCTGCGAGATGTCCCGTCCGCTGCCATACATCGAGCCGTCCGGAGCCACCGAGAAATCAGGAATGGTAACAAGTATCAGCTTTCGCTTGTCAAGGAGTGCCGACTGAATCCTGTCAAGAATCTGGGACAGTCTTCTTCCAAAATCGTCTGGTGAAACGCCCTGTACCCAGTCATTGACCCCGATCAGGAGGGTCGCGAAGGTAGGACGGCTTTCTTCAAAGATCGGCAGCTGGTGCTCAATTACCTGCCTGGTGGTCCAGCCAGTGACCGAAGGATTGGCAACCAGCTCGATCGCTACCCCTTCCTCTTGCAGATGGGTAGTGAGGAGATTTGGCCATGCGTGACCCGGTTCGACACCCTCGCCAATCGTGTAGGAATCCCCGAGCGCCACATATCTCTCTCCGGCTACACCCCCTATGTCGGACATTTCGATCGATACTCCTGCTGACGTTCGTTCTATGCCGACCGTTGTGGGACGACAATTAGCTCCGGTCTCTGTGATTCGTTGTGCTCTCTAGGTTGCTCATCCCCGTCTTAGATCGACCGGCGGCGTTCATACATCCCGGTACGCAGCGGATCGATTCCTCAGGAACGGGAATCGCTCGCCCACTGCTGCGCCAGCTCAATGCATACCATGGTTGCCTTTGACATGTCCTGGACGCTAATCCATTCCAATGGGCCGTGGATATCCTGCATTCCCGTGAAGAGGTTGGGTGTCGGGATGCCCATCTCGGTCATTCGTGAGCCGTCAGTGCCACCACGAGTTGGC
>JAUJLY010000009.1 GCA_030447145.1 Thermomicrobiales bacterium | reverse complement strand
AGTGAGATAAGCTCGCCCGCGGAGAGTGTCCGCGACTCCCCTTCGACCGTGAGGTTCATCACACCCTTGAGGACGTGGATCGTGATCGGACCGGGGGCGGCATGGTCATGCATGAAGCCGCCGCTGAGCATGGTGACCAGCACAACTCGAAGCGTGTCAGTCTTCACCAGGATCTCCGCCCGATGGCGAGCCGCGCTCTCAGGATCCGGCGGAAACTCGGACATCACCTCAGCGAGATTGAATGTCCCGTAGATCGTGTCGTTGTCGCCGAGTTGGTTCTCGACCATCTGCGGTTCCTCCTGCTCTCATCGGGCATCCCGGGGATCGCCTCCCCTACCCTCGTCGCGTTATTTCCGCGAGCCCTGTCGCAAGTATTCTGCCGAACAGCGACGATGCGGCGGTCCGTCTGCCATTCGGAAACGTCCTGTCGTTGCGAGGTGCCAGATGATCTGGGACCGAGCCATGCGAGAGGCAGGGACCGTGCCGCGCTCTGGCAACGCAACCCGCGGTTATCCCCGGTTCTTTCGTGCCTGGTCCCGCCACTGGACGAGTTCCCGTGCCGGTCCGAGGTTGTACTCCGGTCCGGTCACGCCCATGATCAGGTGGGTGAAGCCCTTCTCCACATACGCGTCGGCCTGATCCAGCGTCTGGGCATTAATGCCAGACGAGCGCTCGATCTCGTTGGGGTCCCGCCCCACATCAGCGCAGTGCCTGTCGAGAATCTCACCCTTCCTGGCCATCTCCTCTGGAGTTCCAAATGCGTGCCAGATATCCGCATACTCGGCCACAAGGCGCAGCGTTACCTTTGGCCCACTGCCACCGATCAGCATCGGCATATGACCATTGACCGGGCCGGGAACCAGGTTGCCGAGGCGCTCCACGACCTTCGGCAGGTCCCGCTTGAGGTCCTGCAGCCGGCCGGCAGCGGTGCCGAACTCGTACTCGTAGTTGAGGTAGTCCCGCTCGAACCAGCCGGAGCCGATGCCGAGAATAAACCGGCCGCCCGAGATGTGATCCAGCGTGCGCGCCATATCGGCAAGCAGATGAGGATTGCGGTAGGAATTACACGACACGAGCGAGCCGATCTGGGCGCGCTCCGTCACCTCGGCCATTGAGCCAAGCAGTGTATAGGCCTCGAAATGGTTGCCGTTGGCATCGCCAGTCAGTGGATAGAAATGGTCCCAATTGAAAATGGTGTCAACGCCCAGCTCATCGGCTTCGATCCATGCCTGCCTGTTCTGCTCAAACGTTCCGTGCTGCGGCTGAATCTGCACGCCGACCTTGATCTCGTGATTGCCCATGTGTGGTGATTGTCTCCCCGTCCCTGTTACAGACATCCTCTAAAGGCTTCTATGTACCATCGTCCTTGTTGTCGACCGTTTCAGTCGAGGTCCCATCGCGCTGCACCGGCTCCCCTGCCGGGCTTGCCGGCGGTGTGCCCGGTCGCTTCGGGCGCGGCATTCCCCGCCATGCCTGACCCGCACTGGCATCACTGCCCCGGTTTTTCCAGGGGTTGGCCGGCCAGGTCGCTACCGCGGTCTCGTCTGATTCCCGGTCCGGATCCGGTCCCGCATCGCCCTGAGGCCCTTCTCCAACGTTCTCTCTCCCCAGAACGTCCTGGTCGCTCACACTCTGCCTGCGACCGGTTGGCGCACCGCTGCCACGAGCGCCATCGCTTGCGTCCGGTGCGTTCTCACGGCCAACACCGCGATTGAGCATCCACCGCCACCCGGAAACAGGTTCCACTTCCGAGGTTCGGCGAATCTTCCGCTGATCGATCCAATCGGTCAAAATGACCTGGATGGTCGCCGCAATGGGGATCGCAAGGACCGCGCCGGGGATGCCCATTAATTGTGTTCCTGCCAAAATCGCCAGGAACACGGCCAGCGGCGTCAGCCCCACCGCACCGCGCATCACGCGCGGTACCAGGAACCAGTTCTCCAGCGACTGCATGCCAAGAATGATGAGCCCTACAATCAGGGCGGTCTGCCATCCCTGCGTCAGTGCCACGATCACCGCCGGGATACCTCCCAGCCAGGGGCCCACGATCGGGATGATCTCCGTGATGCCTGCCCAAAGGCCAAGCAGCGGCCAGAAACTGAGCCCGATAATCCCATAGGAGATTGTTGCGATCGTGCCGATGATCAGACAGAGCATCAGCTGCCCCCGCATCCAGCCACCGACCTTGTTTTCCACCTCGGTCCAGAGGCGATCTACACGGGGGTGGAATTTCGGGCTGAGCTGCTCGATCACAAGACCGCGGATAAGTTTCTTCTCGAGCAGATAATAGAAGGTGATAACCAGCAGGGTCAGCGTTGACACCAGCGCGCCACCAACTGTCGTCACGATCGGGATAGCGCGCTGTGCGGCGTCATCTGGCACGGCAACGTCCGCCGATGTGGGTTCCTCGAAAAACTCGATGCCGGTGCGCAGGAAGTCACGTCCTGGTCCACTCAGGATGGGGTTGCTGCTTTCTTCCCAATCCTGCTCCAGCTCCCGCAGCTGGACTGGAATCTGCTCCTGAAAATCGTCGGCCTGGGACCGAACTGCCGGCATGAGCAGGAGGACGAGCGCCACTACCGAGCCGATCAGCACGGCGTAGACCGTTGCGATCGCGGCGGCGCGGGGGAAATGACGATCCTCCAGGCGCCGTACAGGCCCCTCAAGAACCGTTCCGAGCAGGAGGGCCAGCAGACCCAGGACGAGCACCAGCCCGGTCTTGGTCAGGACCCAAAAGAGCACCAGGACCAGGAAGAGCGAGAGTGGCGTAAGACCGGGCGCGAACCTGCCCCGGGATTCCGGCTCCCGCGTCCGGTCCTGGACAGTTGAACCTGATGCCATAAACGTACTCTCCAGCTTGTCAGCGACGAAATACTGCAGGGGTCCCCCTGCTGGATTCCACAATAAACCCGCCTGGGCGGCTACCCTTGTCGCGATTGGACCAAGGGACCGCCAAAGCGGGTCAGGACTCGCAGCCGTGCCGCTGGGCGGCCGGCCTAAACACCAGGAAGTGGCAGTGCTTGCCAGTACCTCTCCTCCAGCGGGTCGGTTGGCTGACGCCGCTCCTCACCCGGGAGCTCATTCCATACGGTTGAGAAGGCGTAGTACTCCCGTCCAGCGACCACGACGCGCCGGGCGGCACCAAAAGGCTTGGTAACAGGGAAGATCTCGCGTGGCGGTCGCCGCACGACTTCGGTTTGGAACCATCCATGATCCGGGCATTCGCCCGCATGGATCTGCCAAATCGCACCAGGGGCGGCACTACCGATGTCACGAATAATAACCTTGCCCAGCGCACTATGACAGATTGGACAACGCATTGGGGTACGCGTTCGAAGACGTTCGCGTTGGGGGGCAAAAGGGTTGGAATTGTTCATGCTGAACATCTTTCGTCTTCCAATGTCCTGACGCGCCGACAGGCCAGCCCGTAGTGATGCCGATGAGGGGGAGTGACTGCCTGCTTCTCCCGATAGTTTACCACCCAGCCCGGGAACTACCCATCGCAATCCGCACTCTTTGTGCCCCCCCTAGCGGGTTCTGCTGTAATCCGCGAAACTACTGGTATACGGCGTGCGAAGCCGACCGGATGAGCGACCTCTAAACATGTATCGGGAAGGAACATTACCTATGGATACCGGCATTCAGTCGACGCAACGCGGCAGCGGCCACGCCGCCCTGATCGATCAACTCGTAGACACCTATCGTGAGCTCAACACCCATGTCCGGCGACTGCCAGAAGAGCGGCTGACCGCTGGCGGTGAAGGGGGATCCGTGCGCTCGGTGATCGCGCGAATGAGGATCGACGAGATGCGGTTCGCACAGGCGCTAAAGGAACGCATCACGGGTGTGATTCATGCCAACCTGGCTGACAAGGATCCGGTTATCGGCACCGAGCACCGCAACGATACAACGGTCATGCTGATCTCCCAGTTCGGCACCGCGCGTGAGACAACGCTCAACCTCCTGAAGAACCTGACCGATGAGGACTGGACGAAGCAGACCGATGACGGCAAGAGCATCCAGGACCATGTTCAGGACCTGGCCGCCAGCGATCGGAACCAGCTTCAGCGCATCAAGCAGTTGCTGACCTAGTTCCTGCATCACCATGGACTCGTCCACAGAACCGGTGATGCAACCGGAATGGCTTCAAGAGTCTCCGCCACAACGGCCGTCGTACAATCCCAGGGATGTACTTGACCGAACCCAGCAATTTTCCCTGGTGCGCACACACATCAGCGCTTTTGCTTTCGGGAGCGTCCTGCTGCTCGTGATCAATCTCCTGATTGGGTCAGCCAGCGTCTGGGCCGCGACGTTGATCGGTGCATGGGCACTGATCGTTGTGATGCATGCGATCATTGCCGGTCTCGCAAGTCTCATCCTCCAGCTCCTCGCCGAAGACGATGACATTCGTCCCGCATCAGAGGTTCGCTGGAGACTGGCGGAGACGTGGACTGCGACTGAGACTCCAGCCGAGCCGACAAGTTCCTGGAGTTCACTGCCTACTCCAGAGACCGCACCGACAGCTGACCCTCTCCCCGATCAATGGAAGGCGCCTCCTCCACCACCGAAGGACACTGAGCGCGTTTCATGGCAAACCGCCGCTCAGGTTGCCTGGCTCGCCCGGCCCGCAACGACCCGCGCGGAGGATTCCACCAGGCAGCCCGATAGCGGTGCAAAACCGCCCGACCCGGACTCGAACAGCTAAATCAGAGGTGATTCATCCGTTTCACCCGTCTGGCGATGCCGGGCAGCCGGTCACCTTCTATCCAATACACGAGTGGTCCCAAAGCAGATGACATCCCCTTCAGTCCCCTTGGCCAACATATGACAACGCCCTCCCGAGACTTCACGGTCGCCGTTTTTGTGATTCATGACGACCGCGTGTTGCTGCACAGGCACCGCAAGCTTGGCCTCTGGCTTCCGCCCGGCGGGCACATTGAGCAGAATGAGCTTCCGGACGAGGCTGCTCTTCGCGAGGTGGAGGAAGAGTCCGGGCTGATCGTTGAACTCGAGGGACCGCGCGGAGTCGAGGTCGACGAGCCGGGAGCCCCGCAGCAACTTGTCCGGCCTGAGGGTGTCCAGCTGGAGAATATCGGCCCCGGACACCAGCACATTGACCTCATCTACTTCGCACGTCTCGTGGAAAGAACCGAGAAATCGCTGCCAGAGGTGTCGGAAGGAATGTGCTGGTTCACGGAGGAGGAGTTCGCGACGATAGATCTCACGAACGAGGTCGCGACCTGGGCACGCAAGGCGCTCGTGGCGCTTCGGCGGGGAGCCTGATGAGCGAGCCTCAATGGGCTGCCCAGGTCTTCGGCAGCTTGCCGAAAGCATGGCCGCTGACCCGTGGGTGGACGGGCGAATGGATGACCATCCGCGGGGAGACGTGGTTCACCCGGATTGCCCCTCATGGCGACCTGGGGAATCCCCCGATCGTCCTGATCCATGGGCTTGTCGTCTCTGGCGCATACTTTCGTCCCCTGGCTGCCCTGCTGGAGGATCGTTATCCCATCTATATTCCGGATCTCCCCGGATATGGCCGCTCAAGGTCACCACGGACATGGGACGTTCCATCCCTGGCGATCCATTTGGCCGACTGGATGGACAAGCACGGCCTTGGCGGATCAGTTCTGGTTGGTCACTCGCTTGGCTGCCAGGTCGTCACAATGCTGGCAATCATGCGTCCTGACCTAGTTCGCGGCATGGTGCTCGCCGCCCCGACGGTGGATCCGGTGGTGCGCAACGGATTCCATCTGACGCTTCGGGGAGCGCTGGATATCCCGCGGGAAAAGCAGAGTCTCTGGACCATCTGGATCCCGGACCTCCTGCGTGCCGGGATTCGACATTCCCTGTCGATGCTGCATTTGACGATGGTGGACAAGCAACTCGAGCGGCTTGGTGATGTAAAACAGCCTGCCCTGATTGCTGCTGGCGAGCACGACCCTATCGTGCCGCCGCGGTGGGTGCACGACATGGCGAAGCGGATGCCGAATGCCTGCGCCCGGATCCTGGCTGGTTGTCCCCACGCCATGACCTACAGCCGTCCGCATGCTCTCGCCCACGACATCGACGCGGTGATCCAGGACTGGATTCGCGAGACGTAATCGGGCAGATCATCGACCCATTCGGCAAGCCAATACCCGCTCCGGCAGACGCAGGGCCGGCCCCTACACCATTGGAACGACCCACCACGACCGCGTAGGGGTCGTGCCCCGAAGGGTGCATTGGGCGATTGCGCAGCAATCGAGCGGGAGCAGCCCATTGATCCAATACCCGAAGGGCGTATCCGGAACTAGACGCTCTGATTCCAATACGGGATGACGTACGCCGTATAGATGAGCAGGTTCAGCCCGACCAGCCCCAGGAACGTGACCGCCCCCACATAGGGAAGCCACGTCCGTGGAAACCACGAGCGCACGCCGAGCATGAACAGGATTGCGGCAGGCACGATCGCGGGAAAGTAGTACCGCGCTTGGGTCAGCGAGAACGTCGTGCCGAACTGCAGGATTGCATAGTACGCCAGCACGCACGTAATACCCATCGTCACCACGGCCGTTACCTGCCACGGCATAATCGCCAGCGTCTCATCGGCTCGATGCCGGATGTACCCAATATCCTCACCCGCCTCCCCGGCGGCATCGATCGCGCGCTGCTCGCGCAGGAAGCGTAATGCGTAGACAGCCAACCCGATTGTCGCGAAGAGCGTGACCCAGAGCAACACGCGCAGCAACGTAGGATCCTTCGTGTCGAGCTGGATCAGTCGCCATCCGAAGGCGCCCCAGGTCTCGCGCCAGCGCTCCCAGAAGAAGTCCGGGGCCGAGAGCATCGACCAGATCGATCGCCCCTCGCCTCCTCCGTAATTCCACCATTGCAGGGTTTCGATACGGCCCAGCGCCGAGAGATCGCCGTAGGTCGACCACATATAGAAGAGCCATGGCCACACCAGGAGACCGGCGATACCTGCCGCAAGGAATCCCTTCGGGAGCCACTCCCGGATGTTCCTGAGGCCGAGACCAAAGACCATCGCGAACGCAATCAATGCCGCCGACGTGACAGACGTGCTTTTCGAGAGCATCGCCAGCCCGAAAAAGAGCCCGATCAGCAGGCAGTTCCAGATCGGGAACCGTCGCCGCAGCCCGACAACGATCATCCAGATGACGGCGCTCGTGAACATGATCGCCAGGATATCGTTATTGAGCATCGCTGACTCGTAGGCGATCTGGGGCTGGAAGGCAACAAACGCCGGCACGGTCATCGCCAGAAACCGGTCGCGCGGAAAGATCGTGCGGACGGTCAGATAGGCGAACAGCACTGTCAGCATCCCGAACGGAATAGTCGCCATTCGGAAAACATAGAGTTGCGTCTCGATGGACGTATCCTGGAGGAGCCAGAAGACAGGTGTCATGAGGAGATAGAAGAGCGGCGGATGGTTCCCGGTGTAGACCCAGCCGGAAGGCAGATACATACCCTGGTACGTCACAGCCCGCACGGGCTCCGCGTATCCGCTCCACCAGTCAGAGGTGACGTACTCCGAGTATTGGTAGAACTCGTCCGGGATCATGTCCCAGTCGTCATACTCCTCATCGCGGGAATATTCACGATCGAACTCCACCGGGTCGGGAATCAGTGGCACCCTCCCCTCCTCCGCCACGATCCTGAGATATGCGTAATGCGTCACCTCGTCATGCCCGGTATACGGAGGGAAAACAAGCGAGACGATAATGCCCTTGAAGAGGAAGATGACCAACAGCAGTGCAAGAAAACGCTGCGGAATCGAGGATGTTCGGATTGCACGTGCGATGCGCTCGGAACGGGTAGCAGCAACACGGCTCGAGGACGGCGAATGGGGAACAGGTTGTTGCACCAGCTGGGACATGGGCGGAATGCCGGATGCGGTCTCAGCAACCTCTTCCACGTGCGAAGACACGAATTGCGGCTCCTCGTTTACTGGATCATCGACAGACATCAAGGAGGCCCTGAACGTGTCCCCGGCCCCGACGCTTCAGTGTACACGCATGCAACGGCACCGCGGCCATCGTCACAGCAGCACTTCCGTCACTGGAGCGTGATGCTACACTTTGCCTTCTCTGGAGGCTCGTCTAGGTACAGGGGAAGCGAAATCCGTGGGCGTAAACTATGTCAACACCCTGATCACCGTCGCAGACGATTGTCCTGTCACCGAGGCAGTGGTTCCACCCCGGAACGATGCCAAGCCGACTATCGCGGCGGAACAGTACCGGCTCATCTCCGAGCATCCCTACGGGCTCACGTCAGAAGAGGTGATTTTCCAAATATACGCTGACAAGCAGGCCATCCCGGAAGACGAGCGTCCCGCCGCCCGGGAAGGGTATTTCTCGGTCAGCTGGGCGTGCATGCGGACATCACCGCTCGCAAAAAAATTAGGGTGGGGAATCCGTAGCGATGCTGATGGCCGACTTGCCCTCATCGGCATGCAGGCCGAGGAGTACCGGCGACTGGAATCCGGAGCGAACGGGACCACGGTCGTCAAAGCGATGCGTTCGAGCAAGAAACAGATGGCGGGAAGCAGTACATAGCACGAGGTGAAACCAACCGGTCTCCTGTGGCTGCACTGCACCGCACGTCAATGCTGATGACCGCCGGCATGATCGGTGAGAAGGCGCGCGTATTCGCCCGACTCCTCACCGGTTTCCCAATCATCGGACGCGGATTTCGGTACATACTCTGCCAGCTCAAGAGCCCTCGCAGCCATGGCCGCTAACTGGGCAGGACTGTCCTGCGGTCCCCCGCTCCGTATGGATAGGGCGACCTCGTAGATCCACACCGCCGCATCAAAGATCCATTGATCAACTAATTCATAGAGACAATGACCGCCTGCGGGATACCACACCAGGGTTGCCCGTCCCCCTACCCTCTTCGCCAGCAACTGCGCCTCCGTGGGCGGCACGATGACATCCCGGCCACCACCGAAGATCAGCACTGGCTGCCGGCTGGCCAGTGATACATCCTCGAGGGAAAAGCCGGCAACCATGTCCCGCGCCTCGGGGACGAGCTTGTGATCCGCGATCAACCCCAGTTCAGTCTGCAGGAGGGGGCTGGCACGATGAATCCAGCGAGCCGGATCGTATGGCGGTGTCACCGCGACAGCGGCGATGATCCGGCGATCGTGAGCCGCCGCTCGTATGGCCTGGTTGCCGCCTAAACTGGCGCCCAGCGCCACGACACGGCTGAGGTCGATCGTCGGCTCGTTCCTGAACATCTCGAAGACGCCATCCAGGATATCGTTCTGGTCAGGTCCGATATTCCCGATACTGGTGGCCTCTCCGGTGCCTGGGCCATCCATTACGATGACGGCATAGCCGTGATCGATCAACTGGCCACGCCAGGCGAAGGTCTCTTCCTTCGACATGCTGGCGCCATTAAGGATGACCACCAGACCCACCGGTTCCGAAACCGGTTCGGGCAATTCCAAGTACGCGGGAAGCGACTTTGACCGCCAGCGGATCCAGAGATGGCGCACGTTGGGATGGAGCTGAGGCAGGGCCTGGGTAAAGAGCGCGGCCGACGCCGACCGACACTTCCGGACGGTCATGGGATCAAACGGCTCGAAGATTTGGGCCGCGTGGTAGCAGAGCGCAGCAAGCTGCCTGGCCTGGGCCGCCTCACGGACGTTGGCTGCAGAGGTCTGCCTCCGAAAGTCCCCAAGGAACCGCTGCGCGGTTTCGACCCACTGGCTACTCCAGTGGTTGGCTCGCCGGATTCGGCCCAGCGTATCGTCGACCACATCCTCCGGGATGCCCATCCGGATGAAGCGGGCACGTCCGGAGACCGGGATGACGCGGGCACTCCTTGCCCTGAAGGCAGCATCGACGTAGCGAACATTGAGTCGCCCTGCCCATCGCCATGCGTCCGCCGTGAAGCGCCATGAGGGCAAGGTTGTACCGTGGTTGTTCTCCGTCCCGGTCTCCACCTGCTGTTCGTTCGCTTCGTCCTGCACGTTGCTGCGGGCATGAGTCCCGTTCATGTGCTTCCGCCCCGCTACACCTGCAGACCCCACCACATTCGGCGAGCCTCCATGAGCGCACGTTCCAGTTCGCGTGCCTCCCGGTCGTCACGGCACACGAGCACGATGCGATCCAGCCGGGAGGTGAAGCGACGGAGGTGGGCGACGATCTCCTCGATCATCATCAGGAAAACCGTATCGCTCGAGAATCGGCCCGATCCGGGGCCACTCCCCAGGGGTGGCATTGCCACCGAGCGAAGACGCTGACGATCGACAGCCTGCAGCGCCGCGGTCGTCGCCTTACGAACGATATCCTCGCGTGTGGGTGCACCGAGGGCATCTGAGATAACAGCATGGACGACAGCTTTCGTCCCGTGGTCGGCCAGTTTCCCAGCCTTTGTGACGACCGCACTCCCCATTGCCAGCGGCGCCATGGCCATCGCCTCGCGCTCTACCTCCGCGCTTCCCTGAACCCGGATGACACCGGCCGTGCCAACGCCCATGACTCCCCGACGATTCGCCGGGGAAACAATGGCTTCGACGCCATGCTCGAAGATCGATCCAGAGGATGGAATGACGAGGGTATGGCCAAACCGCACACCTCGCTCCTGGAGCAAATTTTCTTCCTGGATGGGCATGCGGTGGGGATTCCTCTTCCGGGCGATCAGCCCGTGCTGCCGACGCTCCTGGCCACGAGTCTAGCACTCGTGGCCAGGAATGAGGAATCCAGGGTCCACCCGGGTGGAGAAATGACTAACCAGCGGTCTCCGGTATCTGCATGAGGCGGCCCGTTGCAGTATCCACATAGACGATACCGTCGTTGAGCCAAAGGACCGTCCCGGGGCTCATTCCACTGGAGGCGTACGACTCCACCAGCGTACCGCCTAGATCGTAGATCTCGATCACTGAGCCTGTACTGACGACGACCTGATCACCGCTCGGCGCAATATCGTAATCAGCCCCGGAGAAAGGAAGAGCGAGAATGGCGTTCCCCGGCTCGGCGGCGCGAGCGACGATCAATTGGCCATTCGAGACGTACGCGACCAAAAGCCCCTGGTTCACTGTATTAGCGAACCGGAGATTGGACGGTACACCTCCCCCACCCGGCAGTTGCTGCCCGCCATCCGGAGAAAGGGAGAGCCAGTCACCTCCGCGGGTTACGACCCAAATGCGATCCTCTGCCCGGTAAACCGAGGTGGTTGGCGCCAGCTCGCTGCCGCCCGAGACAAGCACATCATCCGAGAGCGCCTCTGTGCCGGATTCGCTGACGTCCAGATACCGGTAAGAGAAAGACCCATCTTCTTGGCGGACGTACACGACGCCGCTGTTCAGCCACCCAAGAGGCGTATCTACGGCAGACCCGGTTTCGCTTGAAGCGCTCGTCAGCTCCGTGCATTCACCACCTGGCGAACAGACCGCGACGGCCTGACCCCCTGCTGTTGGTACAGCCTGGGCCACCAGGCCAGAAGGTGCCGTCAGCGAGGCGGCATGGGCTTGAGGGGCGTACTCCATGCGCCCGTCCTCAAGAACAAGTCTCCCGCCAGGGTCACCGGCGATACCGCCATACGGAACAGAGTTCTCAGCCAGGTCCAGCCGTGAATCGTCGGCCGGCTGGGTGGGTGCGGTTTCAGTGGCGCCAACGGTCTCCGTCGCATCCGCCACCTCAGTTGCTTCAACTGTTGATATCGCATCATCGCCGATCCGCTCGATCTCGGACGTAATTGTGGTTTCTGTTGGTGTCGGATCGTCGTCTCGAGCAGGTGACCCGATCTCCCCGTTGTCGTCATCAGACTCATTCGGCCCACGTGATCCCTCGATTGGCTCGATAGGTATGACGTCATCCTGCGAGCCACCAACCCCCTCAATCACCACTGGCGCAGAATTTGGCTCAGGGTCTTCATCCGGCTCGGCGGGAGTGGACGTCGAGGTCGGCTCCACATCTTCGGGAGCCTGTATTGGCTCACCGCCATCTATGGGCACGATCGCGGGAGCCGCCTCCTCTGTGGGTTCAGTGGTTGCCGTTGCGGTGGGTGCAACCGTCGCCGTTGCCGTCGGCTCAGGAATTGCTGTCGCCGTTGGCTGGGGCGTGGAAGTCGGCGCCGGGGTCGCGGTGGCAGTCGGTTCTAGAGTAGGTGTTGCCGTGGCAGTTGGCTCGGGCGTCACCGTTGCCGTCGGTTCCGCCGTGGCGGTCGCCGTGGGCTCAGAGGTTGCTGTCGCCGTTGGCTCCGTTGTAGCGGTAGGCGCCGAGGTAGCGCTTGCCGTTGGTTCCGGTGTAGATGTTGGCTCTGCGGTTGCCGTCGGTTCAGGTGTAGATGTCGGCTCTGCGGTTGCCGTCGGTTCAGGTGTTGCCGTAGTAGTTGGCTCTACGGTTGCCGTCGGCTCAGGGGTTGCTGTCGCTGTCGGCTCCGGCGTCGATGTTGCCGTCGGTTGCGGAGTACTCGTCGCTGTTGGCTCTGGAGTTGCTGTAGCGGTCGACTGCGACGTCGCAGTTGGCTCCAGGGTCGCCCTTAAGGAGGGATACGGTGAAGCCGTAGGCTCCGCCGTGCGATCGGCCGAGCCAGGCGTTGTCAGGCCAGTGAGACCGACGCTTGACGCGGTCTCCCCGTCCTGATCTGCGGTCGGCTCCACAGTCGATGCAGTAGTAGCTGTGGGGCTCATCGTTCCCGTTGCTTCCTCCGTGGGAACAGAGGTTTCGGTGGGCTGCGCCGCCGGCGTCTCGGTCGGCTTCAAGGTGAAGCTCGCGTTCTGTGTCGGTACGGCGGTGGGCTGGGAGGCCAGGTTGCTCTCTTCCGACTCAGGGCCGTTGGGAGCGTCGGCCATGAAGCGGTTAAAAACGAAGAATCCCAGCAGAAAGAGCACAGCAATTACGGCGAAGGTGGAGAATGCCGGTCCCGGGTTGGTATTCAGGAAGCCCCCGAAGCGCGCCCACGGAGACCGCCCTTCCGCCACCCTTGCCATGACGCCGCGGCTTACCGCCGTGCTGGGTGGAAGATAGGGGAGCTCACGCAATCCCGCTGCGAGCCTGTCTGATGCGTCGGCGAAGGCCCGGCAACGAGAGCACGTTGCGAGATGGGCACTGAGCTCGCGCTCGGCGACGGGGTCAAGCGCCTGGTCCAGGCGTGCAGAGATCAGCGCCTCGGCTTCGATGTGGGAGATCACGCGAGCACCTCCTCATCGATTGTGCCCTCGGGGGTCACGCCGTAGATCTGGGCAAATGCCTTGCGGGCGCGGAAGAGCCTGAGTTTTGCCGCATTTTCGGTGATGTCCAATGCTTCTGCTGTCTCCGCGAGAGAAAGCCCCTGGTAATGCCGAAGCAGCAGCACAGCAGCGTAGTGCTTCGGGAGCCGATCCAGTGCGTGAGCGATATCCGTCTGGCGCGTGACAGAGCGATCGAGGCGCTCGTCACCATGTTCCCGCTCCCCAACAATGGGAAGCCACTTGACGATCTTTCCGCGCCTCATATGCGAGATCGCAGTATTGGTCGCAATGCGGTAAAGCCATGCCTTGAACGCGAGGTCTGGCTTGGTTTTGGGGAGAGACTTGTACGCCTTGATAAAGGTGTCTTGCGCCAGGTCCTCGGCGAGGGCCCGATCCGAAACCATACGGTGAAGATAGTTGAGGATGGGTGCGTGGAACTGCTCGAAGAGCACGGCAAATGCCGTGTCATCTCCAGCCCGAGCACGTTCGACGAGGTTGTTGTCGTCGAGCGACACGCAGAATCTCCCAGGTGAGCTGTGAGGCCATGCCAGCCCCCATTCAAGTGTGAGTTCCATCTGCGGTCGTCCTTGGCTCCCCCTCGTGTATGGAACGAGCGGGAGTGCAGGTCGGTTTCGCATGGAAAATCACCTGTAGTCCAGAGCAGAGTATGCCAGCAATCAGCGATTCCCGCTGCATGGAATGATGCCGGCGGATCGTCCGGGGAAAGGAGAGCAGTGTGACAAGTCGGGGCGCATCGGTGCCGGCTACGGTGAAGCCCCGGAGGCAAGTCATGCGCTCCGGCGCTTTCTCATTGTTTCACGTGAAACCCTATCCACGTATTGCGAGTGTTAGCGACGCTGGGAATCCTCAGGATTCTCCAGAACGTCCTCGTTCCTGTTGTCCTTGGTGTCCAGCCTTTCGACGTTTCTGTGGGCCGGCGGAACTTCCTTCTGCACCGCCATATTCACAACTCCACCGAGCAGGATCAACAACCCCATTACGTAGAGCCAGAAGACGAAGGCCAGCACAGCACCGAAAGCGCCGTAGGCCGCCGAGTATCCGCCGCTCATATTGAAGTAGATGCCGAGGGCGACCGTCGAGATCCCCATGGTGACCACCGAGAAGGCCGCACCAGGAACGTACCATTTGAGATCGGCGTCAACATTCGGCCCATAGTAATGGATGAGTGTGACGGCCAGTATCAGTACGAGGGCGATCACCGGCCAGCGCAGCCATGTGGACGCTGTCGCAAAGGCGCTCCCAAGGCCGAGGCCATCGGCAATATCCTGGCCAATCCCGGTTCCCAGGACGAAGATGAGGCCGGCGATGCCCACCATCAGGGCAAGCCCCAGCGTTAGGCCGATAGAAACCAGATTCTTCCTGATAAACGATCTCTCATCCTTATCGATGTTATACGCCGTATTCAGCCCCTTGATCACGCCCGTAATCGCATTCTTTGCCCCCCAGAGGGCGAAGAGGGCACCGAAAGAGAGCAGGAAGCCTGGATCGGTCTGCAATGCGTTCGCCACCGGTTCCTGGAGGAAGGATGCAGCCTCCGACGGCAGGGTTTCTGTCATCCACGTCAGCACCGGTTGGATAGGGTTCGCCTGGCCGGCGTTCACAGCCTTGGCAATTGCGCCTGTCAATGCTGTGACAAAAATGAGCAACGGCGCAATTGAAAAGAGCACGTTGTACGCGATCTCCTTGGCGAGGCCGGTAAGATCCTTTTCCTTGACGGCAGTAAAGATCCGCTTTCCAATTGATTTCGAATCGTCTTTCCAGTCGATTGAACTTTGCGACACTTTTTCTCTTTCTCCCGGTTAAGTACTTTCGTTCCAGAAAACACGCTTAATGGAATCATCGCACGCCGGATACCACAGGCCGGTGCCAGACTCTGGGGGAAGGAAGAGTAGGATAGGTATGGACAGCCACACGGCAGGAGAGACGCGCACCTTCACCGGGGATACGTTGGCCGTCGCGTTGGAACGCTTGATACGTTCACTCCTGGCGTCAGTTGCAACCGGGTCAACGACGGGAGACGCCTTCCTGCTCGGATTCACAGTGGAGGCGCCAGATATCTCCAGCGCGATCTTGGAAGCAATTGAGCAGATCTCCGCGCTTGCAACCGAGTATGTGGCGGACGTCACCGATTGCGAGGTGTCAGGGATACAGGAGACAGACGAGGGGCACCGCATCTGGGGCACGATCGAGTGCATGCCTTCCGCGAACGACGCTTGCCGCCGATCGGGTGGACAGGTAGGAGAACTCACAGTGGAGCAGATAATGCCGCAGATATGGCGTATTACGGTTCTGTCAGCAGGGCCGGAAACATCATGAACCTTTGGGCAGACGCTGTCCTCGTCGATCTGGCCGCGAACGCGATTCGACTCCGGGTTCCCGATCTCGATTGCCGCAACGCGTCCACCGGTGTGCTCGATGTAGGAGCCAACGGCCGACTCCTGGGAGTGGAGATGGACGAGACGTACATCACCGTAATGGAATCGCCCCGGCACCAGGAGTCCTATACGCGAAGCGCGGTCGTTGCCCTTACCATCTCCGGTGACGATCCAGCCTATGTCGCGTTTCCGCGTCGTGGACCCGAGTACGAAATTACCTATCCGAGCGGCAACGAATGCTGGCAGCTCACGACTGTTAATGGGCGGCTCATCCAGGTCTGCGCCGTGATCGGGGACGCACGCGTGGAGCCTGCCGGCGGCTCCGCACTGGAGGAGGGGAGCCAACTGTAAATCCTGCCAGGATCTTCCGGGCAGCTTCCATGTCGTCCTCACGTACATAGAGCGCGTGCTCGAAGGTGGCCGACGATGCCCAGGCGCCCGCGCCGGGACCACCGGGACGCAGCAGGACCGCTATGCCCTCGCCGCGGAGCGCGTCCGCCCACATCACACCCTCGATCTCCGACCCTGCAGTGACGAGGTACCGAATGTCCGCGGGCTCCTTGCCAGAAGAGCTGGACGGGTTGGTTCCTGGCTGGTCCATCGAATCTCGTCCTTGCTTCACTTGCCGCTCACCTTCCTGGTTCCATTGAAGACGATTCACCGGAGCCTGTTACGGGCGGTCCACCCGGGTGGACACATTTCCGCCCGCGCCTGCATATGGGCGCTACTGACCCTGAGTATAGTTTTGTTCTGTGGGATCAATCGGGAGATTGCCGCCTGGCCTCGTCTGGGCGCGATATAGGTTGATGCGGTGGCCCTTATCCTGCAACGGAAACACGCTGGTCAGGTTTTTGTTTCTGCGTACGGGTTCAACACCCAAAGGAGTTTGTTGCCAATGGTTGCACACAATGATCGATTTTCACGCCGGACGTTCGCCGCGCTGGGCCTGGGTGCCTCTGCAGGTTTGATTGCGGCAACGAGATCCGTCACCGCCCAGGATGCGTCACCAACCGCATCGCCGGAGGTGGCCGAAGTTGGCGGCTTCGAGAACACGGGTTTCACCGAGATTGTCGTCGCAGCCGAGCAGTTAACATTCAACGCAAGCATTCCTGGCGCCATGGGTGAGGGGTGGTATACCTTCACGCTGGTGAACGAGACCGAGTCGGTCGCCGATCTTAATCTCGGGCTCCTCCCGGAAGGCACGACAGGAAGCGACCTGAGCTCTACCCTCGCCACAGCGTTCCAGGGCGAGGGCGGCGAGCTCCCAGAATGGTGGAGTTCCGCCATGTTCGCCGGCGGTGCCGTGGCCGGCCCGGGTGAATCCACTTCCTCCCTGGTGTACCTGACGCCAGGCAAGTGGTACATGTTCAGCGCCAATCCGGCGTCAACCCAGTCTCCAGCCAGCTTCCTGATCCAAACGGCGGAAGAGCTGGAGGCCAACTACGGTATTGTCGCTACACCGACGGCTAGCCCGGTTGGCGTTGCAACGCCAGGGGCTACCCCGGAGATCGCTGGTCTGGTCAACCCTGAGGGCGTCACCGCGGCGGTTTCCATCGAGGTTACCGAGAACCAGATCGTTCCGAACGGCGCTCCGACAGGTGGTCAGCAGGTCCTGCAAATCACCAATGCGGGTGACCAGGTCCGCGACATAATCATCCTCCAGACGGAGGAGACCCTCGACGAGGCAGGTGCCGTTGCGCTGGCTACCTCGTGGATCAGGGGTGAGGAAACCAACGCAACTGTCGCCGGTGGTGTGGGCGCACTTAGCCCGGGATGGACGGCCTTCACTGAGGTTGATGTCCAACCAGGCAACTACGTCGTGTTCAGCGCGATGCCGGATGCGAACGGTGGCCTGCAGGTCGAAAACGGCATCATCGCAACCTTCTCGGGGCAGTAAGCAACGCGAAGGTTGGTGGAGTACAGGGGGCATGGTTCACCACGTCTCCTCTCACATCCCTGGCATCCCTACGCATTTTCCGGAGCAATGACGCTCGACTATTCCAGCCTCATTCAGTAGGCTAGGGACAGCGCCGGGTCTGGTGACACCATCCGTACTTACCCGATACCATGCGATGTCGCGTACAGATGCCATATCACGAATCCGTATGGACCGGCGGTCACCGATCCGTCTGGGGACGAGGGGAAGAGTTATGGAAGAGTTGAGCCGCATTCTCACTGCCGCCGGGGCCTCGGTGTTCGGCGTAGGTATCACCATCTACGGTATCGGATCCTCGATCTATGAGGCGGGAGGCTTCGAGGAGACCGTTGGGCTTACCCTTACAGCCATCGGCGCAGTGGCGGCCCTTATCGGACTCATCCTCTTTCGTCAGACCGCCGAGGACTAATCGGCGTAAACGGAGAACACGGAACAGCCCTGCTTGGACTCCATGGAGTCCAAGCAGGGCTGTTCCGTGTTCAGCAGCTTTGGCCGGAGCTTGCCGAGACTTGAGGCCATGGTGTGCGCTGGGCAACGATTTCCCGCTCGCCGTACCAGCGCTCGCGTACATTGCCCACCAGATAGAGTGATCCGGTCACCAGGACAGCGTCGCCCCGCGCCTCGTGAACCTGCGAATACGCCAAGTCCATCGTCCGCAGCGGATCAGGCTCGACCAGTACCTCGCCCCTGAAGCCGGCGTCCTGGGCGAGATCAACGATCGAACCGACACTCTTGGCGTCCTTGCCCAGCACCTTCGGCGCCGTCACGATCAGCACATCGATCACCGGCAGCACGCTACGAATCATCTCCTTGCCATTCTTCGCGTCCAGCAACCCGACGATCCCGATCCGGCGCGCTCCGTCCGGGACGGGGAGCAGGGCAGGGACATCCTGCGAGACTGCGGCGATCTTCTCGGGATTGTGCGCGCCGTCCAGCAGCACCGGTACCTCGTCCGGGATCAGCTCGGCCCGGCCAGGGATGCGAGCGCGCAGGAGTCCACGCTCGATTGCCTCCGGACCGATGGTGATGCCGGAGTCATTCAGGAGTCGGGCGGCGCTCACGGCCGTCTGGCCATTTCGCGCCTGGAACGTTCCGCACATGCGCGTCCGGTGAAGCAGACCGGTTCCTTGCTCCCGCCAGGTTGTGCCGGCAGGGCCCGTTGCGGCTCCCATCGTCTCCTGATCGAGATCAACGACGGTCAGCGGTGCATTACGGGCCGATGCCTCATCAATGACGATCTGCCGCGCAACCGGGTGCGGAACGGTGGTGAGTGCGGGAATACCGGGCTTGATGATACCCGCCTTGTGCCACGCAATGTCCTCGATTGTCGAACCGAGCGTGTTGGTGTGATCAATCCCCACGGAGGTAATGATGGCGAGCACCGGCGTCAGAACATTGGTGAGATCGAACCGCCCACCGGCGCCGACCTCGACAACACCGATGTCCACATGCTCCTGCCGGAAGAAGAGCCACATCAGGGCGTTCCAGGCCTCGCCATAGGTGAGGGGCTCCTCACCATCCGCCATCCACCTTTCGTGCTCGGAGAGCAGCTCGTCAACAAGCCCGGCGAAGACTGCAGGGTCGATCAACCGTCCGTCGATCTGAAGCTTTTCGAGCGGTGTCTGCAGGTAAGGTGAGGTGTGGAGACCAGTGCGGTAACCGGCCTCCGTGAGGATCATCGCCAGGGCCGTGCTTGTCGAGCCCTTGCCGGAGGTTCCCCCGATATGAATGATGGGGCTCCCCTGGTGCGGATTCCCCAACCGCTCAAGGAAGCGGACCAGTCGACGCATGCGCACATCTGCCCGCTGCTGTACTGCCTCGCGCGACGTATCCTCCGGGGTAGGAGTCATATCGATCAGGGCATCCAACCCGGACGCCGCATCGTGGTATCGTTCAAATGTGCTGGTCATGTCCCATCCCGCGATGTCACCATCGCACCATGCGCGTTGTTCGGCACGCGTGGAAGCGCTGACCACATGTGCCACCGCGTGAATGGTACGCGCAAGGGAACCAGGTGTGATCGATCTTCAGGGATACAGGACTCATTGATGCTCAGTCTGCTGCTCAACATCATTGCTCCGACCGTTATCATGATGCGCTTTGCCAGTGAGGATAAGCTCGGCCCGGTGACCGCGCTGCTGGTGGCCCTGGCTTTCCCCTTTGTCTACGGCGTATATGGCATGATCAGGGAGCGTAAGATCGGGTGGATGCCGATCGTTGGCCTCGTCTCGATCCTGATCTCCGGAGGCGTCGGGCTGCTGAAGCTTCCGGCCGAGTGGATCGCTGTCAAGGAAGCCACCATCCCGCTGATCCTTGCGCTTGCGATCATCGTCTCGTCCTGGATTGGCAAGCCTCTCGCCCGGATATTCCTTGACCAGATACTCGACAAGGAACGCGTTTACAAGGCCCTGCGTGAGCGTGGCGCCTTTGAAGAGTACGAGCGACGCACCACGATCGCCACTTGGCTTCTCGCCAGTGCGTTTTTCATATAGGCCGTCCTCAACTTCATCTTGGCGACAATCGACTTCACCGCCGAAGGCGACACCGCGGAGTACACCGACCAGATCTGAACACAGAAGTGTATCGAAAGAGAGAGTTCAGAATTCTTGAACTAGAGTTTCGCC